>NZ_JAGIKX010000077.1:0-1060 GCF_017874635.1 Virgibacillus alimentarius | reverse complement strand
TTGTTCAGTTTTCAAAGAGCAAATTGTGCTTCGCCGTTCAAATTGGCGACTTTATTAATATATCACGCTGACAAGATAATGTCAACAACTTTTTTGGTGGAGCCTAGCGGGGTCGAACCGCTGACCTCCTGCGTGCAAGGCAGGCGCTCTCCCAGCTGAGCTAAGGCCCCAAATGAAATGGTCGGGAAGACAGGATTCGAACCTGCGACCCCATGGTCCCAAACCATGTGCTCTACCAAGCTGAGCTACTTCCCGAATGGCGCGCCCGAGAGGAGTCGAACCCCTAACCTTCTGATCCGTAGTCAGACACTCTATCCAATTGAGCTACGGGCGCATAATGCCGAGAACCGGAATCGAACCGGTACGGTAGTTACCTACCGCAGGATTTTAAGTCCTGTGCGTCTGCCAATTCCGCCACCCCGGCATATATTGGAGCGGAAGACGGGATTCGAACCCGCGACCCCCACCTTGGCAAGGTGGTGTTCTACCACTGAACTACTTCCGCTTGTACAAATCATTTAATATTATGGTGCGGGTGGAGGGAGTCGAACCCCCACGTCAAAGACACTAGATCCTAAGTCTAGCGCGTCTGCCAATTCCGCCACACCCGCAAAATGGTGAGCCATGGAGGATTCGAACCTCCGACCCTCTGATTAAAAGTCAGATGCTCTACCGACTGAGCTAATGGCTCGTACTAAACATAAGCGTTGTTTCTTTTTATATCGTTATATCCGATACACATCTTATTGTCAAAAATGGTTAAAGCTTGTATTAATGTGAGAATGGTGCCGGCCAGAGGAATTGAACCCCCAACCTACTGATTACAAGTCAGTTGCTCTGCCAATTGAGCTAGACCGGCCTATATAAGTTAAACTGATATGATGATGGAGGATGCAGGGTTCGAACCTGCGACCCCTTGCTTGTAAGGCAAGTGCTCTCCCAGCTGAGCTAATCCTCCCACACTTTTCTCGCCTGGCGGCGTCCTACTCTCACGGAGGCAAAGCCTCAACTACCATCGGCGCTGGAGAGCTTAACTACTGTGTTCGGTATGGGAACAGGT
>NZ_JAGIKX010000076.1:0-1064 GCF_017874635.1 Virgibacillus alimentarius | reverse complement strand
CATTAATTGATTATCCGACCTCTCACACCACCGTACTTACGGATCCGTATACGGCGGTTTAATTTTATTCTATACATGTACTTTGTTATAATGTTCAATACAGGATATTAAACCAAATCTTGTTAGCCTTTCGTTTGTGATTGTGGTAGTAAGAATCCATGAATATGCGATTCTTATCGCCCCTTTACTCGAATGGCTATTTTTGTATGCATTGTATTTGTTCATACCTAATTTGATTAAGTTCTTTCGACGGTTTTTGGCTGTTTTCCATTTCTTCCATATGCACATTCTTAGTCGTACCCTTGTGTGGGAATCTATTCGTGTTAGTAACTTCTTCATATGACCGACTTTAAAGTAGTTAACCCATCCACGAATTAGCTGGTTTATTCTTTCTACTTGATACTTCGTATCAACACTCCAATTCCTTCGTGTTAGTTGTTTTAACTTATACTTAAAGCTCTCTACCGACTTCCTATGTGGCTTTGCTTTATACAGACGGTTTTGGTAGTCTCTGAAGAATCCGAATCCTAAGAATTTCATATCTGGATTATTAGGTTTAGTTACTTTAGATTTTGTCATGTTAACTACTAGACCAAGTTTTTCTTCAATATACCTTGTTACTGACCTCATCACTCGTCTAGCGGACATTTCGCTTTTCACCATGATTATGCAGTCATCTGCATATCTTACAAACCGTAATCCACGACTTTCCAATTCTTTATCAAGTTCATTTAACATGATGTTACTAAGTAATGGAGAGAGATTTCCTCCTTGCGGAGTTCCAATCACAGTTTCTTTGTATTCATCATTGATTTGCACACCACTTACTAGGTACTTTCTGATAAGCGATATTACGTCACCATCATCTACCGTTCTTGATATTAAATTCATTAATCTATCATGATTCACAGTATCAAAGAAGCGTTCTAAATCAATATCCACAATCCATTCGTATCCATCATTCATATAATCCAATGCTTTTAATATCGCCATTTCTGCGTAACGTCTTGGTCTAAAACCGTAACTATTATCGCTGAATTGTCCATCAAATATTGGGGTAAGGA
>NZ_JAGIKX010000075.1:0-1068 GCF_017874635.1 Virgibacillus alimentarius | reverse complement strand
CTTCTATGTCTAAAAAACCCAATAAACAAACGAAAAAGGACGAAGAAAAGTTAACACGTGAAGAAGAGTTAGAGCGTGAGAATGAACTACTGAGATTAGAAAATGCATACCTAAAAAAGTTAAGAGCTTTTCAGGAAAATCCGAATGCCTTCCTCGAAAAGCCCAAGCGAAATTGGCATTCGAACTCAAACAAGAAGGATTCCGATTAAGGGATATACTCGTTGTGGTTGGTATTCCAGAAGCAACCTATCATTATCACGTAAAAAACTTTGGAAAAGAAGATCCGGACATAGAACTAAAAGAACTTATTACTGAACAATTTAAGAAGTTTCATGAACGTTATGGTTATAAACGCATCACGAAGGAATTAAAGAAATTAGGATATCGCGTTAATCATAAAAAAGTGTATCGTTTGATGCGAGAGCTTGGGTTAAAGTGTGTGAAATTCATGCGCAAATCCCGTAAATACAATTCATATAAAGGAAACGTTGGAAAGGTAGCTAAAAACCGTTTATCCCGCCGTTTTTACACACCTATTCCTCTTCAAAAATTAGTAACCGACATTACAGAATTCAAATGTCTAGGTGAAGAAAAATTGTACTTAAATCCCCTTCTTGACCTTTATAACGGGGAAATTATTGCGTTTGGAATCAAGAAACGACCTACGCTAGATCTTGTCATGGAACCTTTAGATGAAACAATAGAATTCATAAAGAATTACGCAACATACCGCACAACGATCCATTCAGATCAAGGATGGCATTACCAGCACAGCAAGTGGGTGAATACATTAAAGAAAAATAACGTATTCCAAAGCATGTCACGTAAAGCGACCTGCGCAGACAATGCTTCAATGGAGAATTTTTTTGGCATTTTAAAGCAAGAAATGTATTATGGAGAGAAATTAGTAAGCTATGAAGAATTAAAACGACGAATTGAAGATTACATCTACTGGTATAACCACGTACGATCAAAAGCAAAATTGACTGGACTGAGTCCGGTCGAATACCGAACTCAATCCAGCCAATCAGCTGCATAATAAAAACTCTAACTTTTAGGGGTCGCCAC
>NZ_JAGIKX010000074.1:0-1107 GCF_017874635.1 Virgibacillus alimentarius | reverse complement strand
TCAAATCATTTATGGCAAAAGCAATATCATTTTTATCTAATTTAACTTCTAAATCTAAAGGCAAAATCACTTGATTCATGGTATAATGTTTAAACTTAAGAGCACCTCCGGTGAATAATGGTTTAGTCACTTTTATTTTACCAGAAGGTGCTTTTTTTGTTTACTAATTATTAGCAGAATAATTAATCATTTTAAAACCAAAGCAAAAAAGAATCCAGTATCTACCGAATTCCTTTTTTACTATTTAGCTGAGTTTTGTCCCAGCCCCGCTGCTTAAACCCGTAAAAGTTCACAAATTTAAGAAAAACGCTGGTAAATATAGTTTCTTCGTTCCGTTTTCTCGGTTTGATTACGGCAGTTTTCATATTGTCAATCTGTATCTTTCTTAGTATACGCCCAGTTGGTCAAGAATTTTCTTCATCCCCATAGAAAAGGCATTCCTGATTTTCTCCAGGCAATGGAACAGTATAAGCATTATTACTAAAAGGAAGTGTCATGACAAGGCAATAGACATCTATATATTTTCCATCTTTCACTGACTCCATAAGACCAAAATCAAGTTGCGCTTCAACTGGCGGATGAGATAATCTTTCATGGTTTTTATCAAAATCCTCCTCTGACAAACTCCTTCCGTCCCGCCATTCCTGAATAAAGTTACAATTGATTCTCTACGAACCGGGAAAATCCATCTCTAGCAGTCGAGCAAACAATTGTTTATTTGTGCGTCAAGACTTCTTTTTCAGCGTAAACTACATGACGTATAATATATACATAATTATTAAACTTGGAAGCTGTGCATTAGTTGAGGCTTTATTGGATGAACTGTTAATTTATTATATTAACACCAACATAATGTTAACATTAATTGTTATATTATTTTATGTTATCACTAATAAAATAATATTAATGAATTAGTATTTATATTTTTGATAAAACGGGGAGTGTAATATTAACTGTGTAAGTAAGAATGCGTACGGTTCTTACTCATACAGTTTTTTATTTGGTAGAATATAAATAATAGATTAAAGGAGTGATTTTCGTGGTAAAGCCAAAAAGAAATCCTAACTCCGAAGAATTAGCCAAAAAGATTATTGAAGAGTATCAGCC
>NZ_JAGIKX010000073.1:0-1412 GCF_017874635.1 Virgibacillus alimentarius | reverse complement strand
TCTGAATACATAAGATAAGTGAGGCATACCCGGGGAACTGAAACATCTCAGTACCCGGAGGAAGAGAAAGCAAACGCGATTTCCCAAGTAGCGGCGAGCGAACCGGAATCAGCCCAAACCAGAAAGCTTGCTTTCTGGGGTTGTAGGACACTTCATGTGGAGTTACCAAGAAATGTTTTAGATGAATCGATCTGGAAAGATCAGCCATAGAAGGTAAGAGCCCTGTAGTCGAAAGGACATTTCCTCCGAAGTGGATCCTGAGTACGGCGGAACACGTGGAATTCCGTCGGAATCCGGGAGGACCATCTCCCAAGGCTAAATACTCCCTAGTGACCGATAGTGAACCAGTACCGTGAGGGAAAGGTGAAAAGTACCCCGGAAGGGGAGTGAAAGAGAACCTGAAACCGTGTGCCTACAAGTAGTCGAAGCCCGTTTATGGGTGACGGCGTACCTTTTGTAGAATGGACCGGCGAGTTACGATCGTATGCAAGGTTAAGTGGACAACACGGAGCCGAAGCGAAAGCGAGTCTGAACAGGGCGATTTTAGTATGCGGTCGTAGACCCGAAACCGTGTGATCTACCCATGTCCAGGGTGAAGGTCAGGTAACACTGACAGGAGGCCCGAACCCACGTATGTTGAAAAATGCGGGGATGAGGTGTGGGTAGGGGTGAAAAGCCAATCGAACACGGAGATAGCTGGTTCTCTCCGAAATAGCTTTAGGGCTAGCCTCAAAGAACGAGTGCTGGAGGTAGAGCACTGATTGAACTAGGGGCCCTCATCGGGTTACCGAATTCAGTCAAACTCCGAATTCCAGCTACTTAGCTTTGGGAGTCAGACTATGGGTGATAAGGTTCATAGTCGAAAGGGAAACAGCCCAGACCGCCAGCTAAGGTCCCAAAGTATACGTTAAGTGGAAAAGGATGTGGAGTTGCTTAGACAACCAGGATGTTGGCTTAGAAGCAGCCATCATTTAAAGAGTGCGTAATAGCTCACTGGTCGAGTGACTCTGCGCCGAAAATATACCGGGGCTAAACGTATCACCGAAGCTGCGGATTGTTCCTTCGGAACAGTGGTAGGAGAGCGTTCTAAGTGCTGCGAAGTCAGACCGTGAGGACTGGTGGAGCGCTTAGAAGTGAGAATGCCGGTATGAGTAGCGAAAAAAGAGTGAGAATCTCTTTCACCGAATGCCTAAGGTTTCCTGAGGAAGGCTCGTCCGCTCAGGGTTAGTCGGGACCTAAGCCGAGGCCGAAAGGCGTAGGCGATGGATAACAGGTAGATATTCCTGTACCACCTCCTTTCCGTTTGAATGACGGGGGGACGCAGCAGGATAGGGAATGCGCACCGATGGATGTGTGCGCCCAAGCAGTTAGGGTGCCGGATAGGAAAATCCGTTCGGCTTTACCTGAGCTGT
>NZ_JAGIKX010000072.1:0-1413 GCF_017874635.1 Virgibacillus alimentarius | reverse complement strand
GATTAAGTCCATATAATTGTGTAAAAGAAAAGGATAAACAAAAAGGGTCATATTAACTCCTTGTGATACAATGTTTTCAACGACGAATACAAAGTAGGAGGAATTAATAATGACCCAATTACAGTTTAACCTAGATTTTGAAAAAATAAAAGACGAAGTGATGAAATCTGATTTAAATGATGTTGTGAAATCATCCATCGTTGTTTTGTTCAACGAATACATGGAGATGGAGAGAGATCGGTACATGAAAAACACTACACATGAACGTAGTGAAAACCGACATGATTACAGAAATGGGTACTATGAAAGAGATTTAATTTTGAATGTTGGGAAAGTGCCATTAAAGGTTCCACGTACACGCCGTGGTGAGTTTTCAACGGATATTTTTGAGAAGTATAAACGCTGTGATAAAGCCTTCTTGCTTTCTATGTTAGAAATGGTAGTAAACGGTGTTTCTACTAGGAAGGTGACAAAAATTGTAGAACAGCTATGTGGAGAAAAAGTTTCTAAATCTATGGTTTCTGGGCTCACAAAGAAACTAGATCCTATTGTCAATGATTGGGCACAAAAGCCTTTAGACCAGCAATATTATAATTATATTTATGTCGATGCGATGTATATTAAAGTTCGTGAATATCACAGAGTTGTATCTAAAGCTGTTTATATTGCTTTAGGCGTGAATAGCCAAGATAAACGAGAGATTCTAGGTTTTAAAGTGGCTGGGACTGAATCCAAAGAGACCTGGCATGAGTTCTTTGAATCATTAATATCAAGAGGTTTACAGCCCCCTAAACTCGTCATATCTGATGCGCATGAAGGCTTAAAGTCAGCGATCATGGAAAACTTTCTTAACACAAGCTGGCAGCGTTGTACAGTACATTTTTTAAGGAATATTATTCAAACGATGCCTAAAAAGGGCTCTAAAGAAGCAAGAGAATATCTGAAAGAGATTTTTAAAGCACCTACAGAGAAAATTTCAAGAATGTTAAAAGATGAATTTATAGAAAAATTTGAAGACGATAAGAAATACGTAAAAGCCATAGAAACGCTCGATGCTGGCTATGAAGACGCCATTCAGTTTTATGCCGAGGACAAAGATACCCATATTCATATCCGAACGACAAACGTGTTAGAACGATTAAATTCGGAAGTGAGGAAGAGGGAAGGTGTTATTCGAATCTTTCCTAATACATCCTCTGCCTTCCGCCTAATAGGCGCAGTACTGATGGATTGTGAGGAGGGAATGGATCCAGGTAAAAGAAAATTCTTTTATCGTACGACGAACTGATAACTATTATCGCAAAAGTTTATTATATTGGGAGGGGTACCCCTCCCAATATAATAAACTCCATACCAACACATAAATGGTTGAAAACCTTGTATCTTATTTTACACATAATTCAGGACTTGACT
>NZ_JAGIKX010000071.1:0-1579 GCF_017874635.1 Virgibacillus alimentarius | reverse complement strand
ATGGGGAGGGAAATAGAGTACCGAAGTTCCTGACTCCACACTGCCTAGAAAATCCTCTAGTGAGGAAAGAGGTGCCCGTACCGCAAACCGACACAGGTAGGCGAGGAGAGAATCCTAAGGTGAGCGGGAGAACTCTCGTTAAGGAACTCGGCAAAATGACCCCGTAACTTAGGGAGAAGGGGTGCTTCTCGTCCGAGAAGCCGCAGTGAATAGGCCCAAACGACTGTTTATCAAAAACACAGGTCTCTGCGAAGCCGAAAGGCGAAGTATAGGGGCTGACACCTGCCCGGTGCTGGAAGGTTAAGGGGAAACGTTAGCACTTGCGTGCGAAGCGTAGAACTGAAGCCCCAGTAAACGGCGGCCGTAACTATAACGGTCCTAAGGTAGCGAAATTCCTTGTCGGGTAAGTTCCGACCCGCACGAAAGGTGCAACGATTTGGGCACTGTCTCAACGAGAGACCCGGTGAAATTATACGATGCGTGAAGATGCGCATTACCCGCGACAGGACGGAAAGACCCCGTGGAGCTTTACTGTAGCCTGATATTGAATGTTCGTGCAGCTTGTACAGGATAGGTGGGAGCCATCGAATCCGGAGCGCCAGCTTCGGTGGAGGCACCCGTGGGATACCACCCTGGCTGTATGAACCTTCTAACCCAGGGCCGTGATCCGGTCCGGAGACAGTTTCAGGTGGGCAGTTTGACTGGGGCGGTCGCCTCCCAAAAGGTAACGGAGGCGCCCAAAGGTTCCCTCAGAATGGTTGGAAATCATTCGCAGAGTGCAAAGGCAGAAGGGAGCTTAACTGCGAGACCCACAAGTCGAGCAGGGACGAAAGTCGGGCTTAGTGATCCGGTGGTTCCGCATGGAAGGGCCATCGCTCAACGGATAAAAGCTACCCCGGGGATAACAGGCTTATCTCCCCCAAGAGTTCACATCGACGGGGAGGTTTGGCACCTCGATGTCGGCTCATCGCATCCTGGGGCTGTAGTCGGTCCCAAGGGTTGGGCTGTTCGCCCATTAAAGCGGTACGCGAGCTGGGTTCAGAACGTCGTGAGACAGTTCGGTCCCTATCCGTCGTGGGCGTCTGGAAGTTTGAGAGGAGCTGTCCTTAGTACGAGAGGACCGGGATGGACACACCGCTGGTGTACCAGTTGTTCCGCCAGGAGCATAGCTGGGTAGCTACGTGTGGCAAGGATAAGTGCTGAAAGCATCTAAGCATGAAGCCTCCCTCAAGATGAGACTTCCCATCACTTTAAGTGAGTAAGATCCCTTAGAGACGATAAGGTTGATAGGTCCGAGGTGGAAGCGTGGTGACACGTGCAGCTGACGGATACTAATCGATCGAGGACTTAACTAACTATCTATCTTGGTTTGATTCGTAGATAAAACACTCTTATTTAGTTTTTAGGGTATAAATAAAATTATCCCTTGCATTTTTCTTAAGAAATGCTTATAATATATCTTGTCTGGTAGCAAGAGCGGAGAGGTCACACCTGTTCCCATACCGAACACAGTAGTTAAGCTCTCCAGCGCCGATGGTAGTTGAGGCTTTGCCTCCGTGAGAGTAGGACGCCGCCAGGC
>NZ_JAGIKX010000070.1:0-1586 GCF_017874635.1 Virgibacillus alimentarius | reverse complement strand
ACACAAACTTTTATGGAGAGTTTGATCTTGGCTCAGGACGAACGCTGGCGGCGTGCCTAATACATGCAAGTCGAGCGCGGGAAGCAAATCGATCCCCTTCGGGGGTGACGTTTGTGGAACGAGCGGCGGACGGGTGAGTAACACGTGGGCAACCTGCCTGTAAGATTGGGATAACTCGCGGAAACGTGAGCTAATACCGAATGACACTTTTCATCGCCTGATGGGAAGTTAAAAGGCGGCATTTGCTGTCACTTACAGATGGGCCCGCGGCGCATTAGCTAGTTGGTGAGATAAAAGCTCACCAAGGCAACGATGCGTAGCCGACCTGAGAGGGTGATCGGCCACACTGGGACTGAGACACGGCCCAGACTCCTACGGGAGGCAGCAGTAGGGAATCTTCCGCAATGGACGAAAGTCTGACGGAGCAACGCCGCGTGAGTGATGAAGGTTTTCGGATCGTAAAACTCTGTTGTTAGGGAAGAACAAGTATTGTTCGAATAGGACAGTACCTTGACGGTACTTAACCAGAAAGCCCCGGCTAACTACGTGCCAGCAGCCGCGGTAATACGTAGGGGGCGAGCGTTGTCCGGAATTATTGGGCGTAAAGCGCGCGCAGGCGGTCTTTTAAGTCTGATGTGAAAGCCCACGGCTTAACCGTGGAGGGTCATTGGAAACTGGAGGACTTGAGTACAGAAGAGGAGAGTGGAATTCCACGTGTAGCGGTGAAATGCGTAGAGATGTGGAGGAACACCAGTGGCGAAGGCGACTCTCTGGTCTGTAACTGACGCTGAGGTGCGAAAGCGTGGGTAGCGAACAGGATTAGATACCCTGGTAGTCCACGCCGTAAACGATGAGTGCTAGGTGTTAGGGGGTTTCCGCCCCTTAGTGCTGAAGTTAACGCATTAAGCACTCCGCCTGGGGAGTACGGCCGCAAGGCTGAAACTCAAAAGAATTGACGGGGACCCGCACAAGCGGTGGAGCATGTGGTTTAATTCGAAGCTACGCGAAGAACCTTACCAGGTCTTGACATCCTCTGCTATCGGTAGAGATACCGAGTTCCCTTCGGGGACAGAGTGACAGGTGGTGCATGGTTGTCGTCAGCTCGTGTCGTGAGATGTTGGGTTAAGTCCCGTAACGAGCGCAACCCTTGATCTTAGTTGCCAGCATTTAGTTGGGCACTCTAAGGTGACTGCCGGTGACAAACCGGAGGAAGGTGGGGATGACGTCAAATCATCATGCCCCTTATGACCTGGGCTACACACGTGCTACAATGGATGGAACAAAGGGCAGCGAAGCGGCAACGTGTTAGCAAATCCCATAAAACCATTCTCAGTTCGGATTGTAGGCTGCAACTCGCCTACATGAAGCAGGAATCGCTAGTAATCGCGGATCAGCATGCCGCGGTGAATACGTTCCCGGGTCTTGTACACACCGCCCGTCACACCACGAGAGTTGGCAACACCCGAAGTCGGTGAGGTAACACTTTTGTGAGCCAGCCGCCGAAGGTGGGGCCAATGATTGGGGTGAAGTCGTAACAAGGTAGCCGTATCGGAAGGTGCGGCTGGATCACCTCCTTTCTAAGGATA
>NZ_JAGIKX010000069.1:0-1651 GCF_017874635.1 Virgibacillus alimentarius | reverse complement strand
TATTCGAATTCACGGATCGCTAGATTATTTAACACCAGCTGAATACAAGTTGAAACACCTTTAAAAATTTGTTCAGTTGAGTGTTGACATTCCAAACATTTACATTTGATGTCTATTTTAAGAAACAGCATCCATACTTAGGCCTTTATTTAAGGGGACTTGATAGAAAAAATATATCTAATCTTTCTTTCAATTGTAGTTTTATTGAAGCACCAAGTATGAAGGGGATAAATGACGAAAGCGTTGTTACTGTATCTAGAAAGAAATTATCCTTTAGTACAAAAAATCTTTATAGTTTGGATCGTCTAATTCATAAGCATTTGTTTCTTTCAGGGGGGTAGATTATTGAGTAAGACATACTATTTTGTAGAAATGGAGCATATAGAAATCCCTTCAGAGGGCTTTTCAACACTACAACAGATGACATTTCAGGAAACAAAAAACGATGCTGATCCAGTTAGTACTTTGAAAATTATTGACGATAATTATTATAGTGGATGGATGAGACTACAGGCGTTACACGAGACACTTGATAAAACTCCAAGAAGAATGGCTGGAGATCCAGAGTATTTACATCAAAGCATTGTTGGTGGCGATAAACCTTTTGATTGTTATTTTAATGAAAATGATAACATATTAATAATGAACACTTCAAAAATGAATGTCATTGGTATACAGCGTAGATTAATTCAGTATTACCCTGATAAATTTAAACCTAAACAAAAAGAATTGAATTTTAAAGAACTATTAAAGCAATTAAGAAACACACAGATAGTAAGTTCATGGTTTAATAATATCCAAGGCAAGGTAAACGCTGTAGGATTGTACGGTGAAAGAGTTAATTTAGATGAGATTTTTAACCATTATAATGAAATAGGAAAGCTATCTGCAATAACAGTTGAATGGGATTTGGAAAACGAAGAACTTCCAATGAATGTTATGTTTACTAAAAACTTTGGTGTAGTTCTATATTCAAATTGGGATGTAGCAAAGGATTTAGAGTTTTTATTTGAATTGAAAAAACTATTATTTAATCCAGACATTATTCCAACATAGAAAATTAATAACCTTAACCACTAACTAGATTTTGTGCAAAGCAAGCCATAATATAAATATTGCATGTATATTTATATTATGGCTTTAACATTTGCAAATCAAGTACCTGAAATTTACCAATTAAGTATTTGCTTTTAGTCTTCTTCGATGTCATCATCATCATCTATATCTGGTTGTGAATTTATAAAACCTTTAAGATGATTTATTATTATATTACCTTCACTGTTTTGTAGCTCACTATCATCAAAACTTTCCTCAAGAATTACATCATAAAATCCGGAGTCATTTAATTCCATTTCTGGTTTTAAGTATGTAATAGAATACCTTTCATCAAAGCCATCTGTCACCAGTTGTAAAACTATATAAGATTCAGCCCCTTCATCATCGTATATCATTGAATCTACAATTGAAAGTTGGAAGCTATCTCCATTGGCTCCGGATGCATCTATTAGTGTATGATGACAGTCTGACAAAATATCTTCAGGCTTGTCTATTTTATAAGTAAGCGTCAAATAATGTACACCTTCTATCATCATTCAAAGCGTGAGATAATGTCATTATAATAAATCTTGTAGGAGGTTATGCCATGACATTA
>NZ_JAGIKX010000068.1:0-1888 GCF_017874635.1 Virgibacillus alimentarius | reverse complement strand
TAGTGCGCCCAGCATGGGCTATAACTTGGTGGTGAAAGTCCACTACAGGCTTGGCAGTAGGAACTGTTAGCTGAAAGCAAGGGTGTCCATTGCGAAATGGAATCTGAAGGAAGCTGGAGGCAAACTCCCGAACTGACGAACAGAAACTGTATACAAGGCTGAATTGGAATGGACGAGTTTGCTAAACATTACAAAGTCCGATACTGCACGAGTTCCATACAGTAAATACAGCAGTTACATGGGAGGAAGGTTATAGCTCTTACCTGGGGAGGTCTCACAAGGGTTATTCAATTGACAATTGTATTAGTGATAATGCAATGAATTGTGAGGAGTCAGCAGACGCCATAGTAGTTTCTACGGAAATGAAGGGCTGAACAATCTTAAATCTTGAAGAATAAGGAGGTGCAGACATCGCCGCCTAAACACAGAAAATCATCGTGGCATTTGCCAGAGAGATGACTACCTATGAAGAGATACGTTGGAAACGGAAGGGTACATAGGAGGGTGTAGGGATGTCGCATGGATATGGAGAAACAAGATGGTATCAACTTAATCGATCAAGTAATATCGGATGATAATCTTTGGAATGCATACAGGAAAGTATATGCAAACAAAGGTGTACCGGGAGTCGATGGAATTACCGTCAAGGAACTTGAAAGTCATATGCTTAAATACTATGACCAATTGAAACGAAAGCTCAGAGATGGAACATACAAACCTCAACCAGTAAAGAGGGTAGCCATCCCAAAAGCCGACGGTTCAAAAAGATACTTGGGAATTCCAAGCATCTTAGACAGAGTCGTACAACAAGCAATACTTCAAGTCATTGACCCAATCATCGACCCACATTTTTCGGAAAACAGTTATGGATTCCGAAAAGGAAGAAATGCACACCAAGCGATAGAGAAAGCCAAAGAATATTATCAAGAAGGGTATAGAGTTGTCGTTGATTGTGATTTAAAAAGTTACTTTGATACAATACACCACCAACGAATCAGGGCATACCTTGAATACTTTATCCAAGATAAAATCGTATTGAAACTAATTTGGAGTTTCTTACGTTCAGGCATACTTGATAAGGATATCTACATTGAGACAACGAAAGGTGCTCCGCAAGGAGGACCGTTATCTCCCATTTTAGCAAATATCTACCTAAATATGTTGGATAGAGAACTAGAAAAGCGAGGACATCGTTTCATCAGGTATGCAGATGACTTCGTCATATACGTTAAAAGTAAGCGTGCTGGCGAAAGAGTCATGGAGAGTATCACCAAATTCTTGGAAAAGGATTTAGGACTCACAATTAACCAGAAGAAAAGTAAAGTGTGTGGTGCAACATCAGCTATTTTCCTAGGATTTAACTTACAAAATCTAATGGGAAAGTGAATTGCCGACCTAGCAGGTCGGCGAAACGAAAATTCAAAGATAAACTAAGGAAACTAACCAGTCGAAAACGACCAGGTACATTCCATGAAATAATCACAAAGATAAATCAAACGACAACAGGATGGATTAACTATTATGGTATATCAAATATGAAAACATTCATAAAAGATATTCAACAGTGGTTACATCATCGATTAAGACAATTGATATGGAAACGATGGAAGTTAGTACGTACGAAGTACAGAATGCTTCGTAAATATGGAATTAATCATGATGACGCGATGAAATTAGCCAATACCCGTAAAGGATACTGGCGAGCATCACTCAACGACATTATTCATCGTGCCATACCAAAAGAAAGGCTCACAAAGTGGGGACTAAAAGATTTGTCCACACTCTATGAGTTTGGATACTCAAGAGATTGAACCGCCGTATACGGAACCGTACGTACGGTGGTGTGAGAGGTCGACTAACCAAGTAATGGTTAGTCACCTACTCGATT
>NZ_JAGIKX010000067.1:0-2452 GCF_017874635.1 Virgibacillus alimentarius | reverse complement strand
ATAAAAGTAAGCGTAAAATAGTCCACACCTATTTCTAGATGTGGACTAATGTTATGCTTTATTTAGATTTATTTGGTACACGACATTCTTCTGGAATTGTTGGTGACCATGGCAGAAGTTGATTTAACTTTACTTTATCTGTCGTATCCATATTGGGAAGCTCCTCAAAAAGATAACATAGATAATGAAATGGATTTAATCCATTTTCTTTTGCTGTCTCCACAATGCTATATGTAATGGCACTAGCTTTTGCACCTTTCATTGTATTGCTGAAAAGCCAGGCCTTGCGGCCCATCACGAATGGTTTGATAGATCTCTCCGCACGATTATTATCTATCTCCAAACGTCCGTCTACGAGAAAGGCTTCTAACTGTTCCCATTGGTTACGACAATATTTGATCGCTTTTCCTAGTGCACTTTTAGGTAACACACGTGGTGTTTGTTCACGAAGCCATGCGGAAAAAGCATCCAGCACTGGCTGACTGCGTTCTAAACGTTTTTCATAACGTTCTTCTGGACTTGCGTCCTTTAATTCACGTTCTATATCAAAAAGTTTATTACAGAAGGTTAAACCTTCTTGTGCTTTTGTATATATGGTAGTCGCTGTTTCTGGTAAAGCTGTCAAAGCTTCCCGAAAATTGCGACGTGCATGCGACCAGCATCCAATCAATGTGACATTGGGTAATCCATTATAACCTGGATACCCGTCAACATGCAGTAATCCTTGAAATCCATCCAGAAAACGTCGTGGATGTTTGGCGGCTCTGGTTTGTTGATAATCGTATAAAATAATAGGATTATCGGTATGACCAGATCGGTATAACCACATATACGAATTGGATTTTGCTGGTCTTCCTGGTTCAGATAAAATCTGCAAGGTAGTCTCATCTGCATGAGCGATATCAAGCTGCAAAAGTTGATCATGCATTTCATTATAGATGAGTTCTAGCCATGTATGAGCACCATGTAAAATCCAATTACTTAGTGTCTGACGTGGAATAGAAACGCCGAATCGCTCAAGATTTTTCTCTTGACGATAGAGTGGCAATCCTTCCACATACTTTTGCGACATAACATAGGCCATCGCCGATGGCGAAGCTAAACTTCCAGGGAATACCGATTGTGGCATCGGCGCTGATACGATCGGCGTCTCTATCTCGTGCCTTTCACAATATCGACAACTATAAATGTGATTAACATGTTCCACTACTTTTACTTGAGCTGGAATCACTTTTAATTCTTTTCTTACTTGTTGACTCATTTCGTGTAAATTTCCACCGCAACACGAACAAACCTGCTCTTCTTCGGATAAACGATACTCTATCGTTTCCGTAGGCAAGTCTTCTAGCTTTGCGTCACGTTGACCTTTTTGCTTTTTTCGTTGATACGTAATGGTTTCAACCGTAGGTTCCTCTGCTACTTGATTAGCTGTATCTTCTGCTTCATTGAAAAGGGATAGTTGGTCCGAATTGGACTTCTCACTAGAAGCACCAAATCTACGTTGCTGGCTTAAGCGAAATTGTTCTTCATACCATTTTAATTTAGCCTCTAACTCTTCCTTTTCCATTTCAAGCTTTTCGGCACGTTCTTTAAAGTATTCAATTGATTCTGGGTTAGTGGATGAATTCTTCATAGGATAAGTATACGAAAAAGAACCCGAATTGCCTAGTCGGATTCTTATATTTATTTACGATTATTTTATAAAATAGTTCGTGCTTTTACTTCGCGATGTGCATGTTGTTGATGAATGGGTAAACCATCTAATAGCCAACGAAGTTGGCGATGGCTAATGGACATGGCCTCGGCTTTTTCACCGGAAGGCCAATGAAATTTTCCGCGTTCTAATCGTCGGTAATGCAACCAAAAACCATTATGTTCCCATTCTAAGACTTTCAATTTATCACGTTTGCGATTACAGAACACAAATAAACAAGGAGAGAAAGGGTCGAGTTCGAAACTCTCTTGCACAATGGCAGCTAGTCCATCTATCGATTTCCGCAGATCGGTATTTCCTTTTGCTAAGTAAACCCGATCGTAACTTCTATTATGTATCATAATTATGAAATTACACGAAGGATTTCAGCTACTTGAACGGGATCAGCACCAATAGGAACTTCGACTGCGTAATCATGTACATGAATAAAAATAGAACTGTTTTTTATAGTCGATGGACTTTCTGTAACCTGTACAGGAAGCCAATCCGCTTCTTTTGTACCTATGCTTTCTTGTTGGAATCTTCGCTTCCAGTAATACATTTGATGAAGATTGACATCGTGTTCTCTGCACCATTGGGCTGCGCTAAGCCCACTCTCTTTCCATTCCTTCATACGAGCATCCCATTCGATTCGTTTAGCTGATAATGTCATGGCATAACCTCCTACAAGATTTATTATAATGACATTATCTCACGCTTTGAATGATGATAGAAGGTGTACATTATTTGACGCTTACT
>NZ_JAGIKX010000066.1:0-2550 GCF_017874635.1 Virgibacillus alimentarius | reverse complement strand
CACTACTAAAAGGACTGAACGCGCTAGAAGGTCATGTTACCTTTAAAGGTGTAGCTGAATCGCATCAACTTCCTTATGACGATGCGGAGGCCTTACTAAAATAATTATATATAATATAAATAAAAGGTACCCTGTAATATACGAGGTACCTTTTATTTTGTTTAAGATTACTTAATGATTTGAAGTTCCTTTGGTGATTGGGTTAGAATTTCTGGCCCCTTATTTGTCATATAGACCATATCTTCAATGCGAACTCCGCCTTTATCCGGTATATAAATGCCTGGTTCTATCGTATAACTCATACCTGCTTGGAGGGGGAGCTTATTGTTGCTATGCATGGATGGATATTCATGTGTTTCAATCCCAATACCATGGCCAATACGATGGTTAAAATAATCCCCATATCCTGCTTTTTTAATATGTTTTCGTGCAGCGTTATCGATTTCTCCCAAAGGAATATCCAGTTTTGATTTTTCGATTGCTTTTTGTTCAGCTTCTAAGACTGTATTATATATAGAACGTTGCTGATTTGTAATGGAATGAAAAGCGACTGTCCTTGTTGTATCTGAACAATATCCTTCAAAAATAACCCCAAGATCAAATAGTACAAGGTCGCCCTTTTCGATTTCTTTCATATCTGGATTTCCATGTGGTGATGCTGTTTTTAGACCAGATAAAACCATGGTGGAAAACGACATTTCTTGTATTCCTTGTTTTTTCAATTCATATTCAATGGTAGCTATTACTTCAAGTTCACTAACACCCTCACGCAGTGCTTTGATTCCTGTTTCCACTCCAAAATCCGCAAGGTTAGCTGCCTGTTTTAATAAGGTATATTCTTTTTTATTTTTGATAACACGTAAATTGGCTACGATCTCACTGGCATCTGAAAACAAAATGGATGGTAACGTGTTTTTTAATTCCTGAAAATGATTTAATGTCAAATGATCAAATTCAAGTCCTATCGTTTCTGGTGTTTTATGATGTTTTTTGATAAAGGCTAAAAATAACTCCCATACATTTTCATGATCATGATAGCCAATTATTTCATGTTCCCATCCAGCTGCTTTCGCGTCTTCTACTTCCATAGCTGGAATAATTAGTAACGGGTCATGATACTGACTTACATAAACAGCGATCACTCTTTCGTGAGGTTCTGTATAATAATTACTTAAATAATAAACATTCGCCTTAGATGTAAGGAGAATACTTTCGGTATTGTTTTTCTTCAATTGCTCCAGTAATGTATGTATTCTATTAGACATGTTGATCACCTCAATGAAATTCATTCTATTTATATTAACAATATAGCATAATTGGAATAAATTAAAAAATGATGATACATAAAGATAGGAATGAAGGGAATTATTTGAATCTTTGTAGGGGAATACATTACACTAGTATCATAAGTTATTCGTAGTTATCCGAATAGAGAAAAAGATGAAATTAAATCGTTTTAAAGGAGAGAGATTAAATTATGAAAGTATCATTTCATGGCCATTCAGTAGTACAAGTTCAAACGAACGATAAAACTATTTTAATTGACCCATTTATTTCAGGAAATGAAGCGTGTGATCTAGATGCAAATACAGTTAAAGCAGATGTTATACTACTGACTCATGGGCACAATGATCATGTTGGGGATACCATTGAAATTGCCAAACGAAACGGTTCCTTGGTAGTAGCTCCGAATGAATTAGCAGTCTATTTAGGCTTTAAAGGTCTAAACACACATCCGATGCATATTGGAGGAGCACATGAATTTGATTTTGGTAAAGTAAAGTATACACAGGCTTTTCATGGGTCTTCTTTTACAGAGGAAGATAATACAATTGTTTATACAGGTATGCCAGGAGGAATACTATTAACGATTGATGGAAAAACAATTTACCATGTAGGGGATACAGGATTATTTACTGATTTAAAAATGATCGGTGATATGAATGACATTGATATCGCCTTTGTTCCTATTGGCGATAATTTTACGATGGGACCTGAGGATGCATTAATTGCAGCCGATTGGATAAAAGCTAAGGTTGTCGTTCCTGTTCATTATAATACGTTTCCGGTAATTAAGCAGGATCCTGAAGTATTTGCTTCTAAAGTACGAACTGGCGAAGGAAAAGTAATGGCTATTGGAGATACAATCGAACTATAAAGAGGCAAGACGTGGGCAGCAGAAGCAGCTCGCGTTTTTTTAGTAAAAATGAATCATTAATCCTAATATATGCTATAATAAGATAGCGTTAATTTTTTTGAAAAGACCTGCGGTAGTATGTCAAAAGAAATAAATAACTATTTGATTATCAAGGTGCAATTCACTTAAAAAAAGCAACACGAAGCTAAACCAGCAAAAAAACAGAAAATTCACTGGTAATCTGTTAAAGGATTTAGAAGCTAATTATGCCTCATTTATTACGCTTCTTTTTAGTGCGAATTAAGGTGATAGACGTGTCAAGAATCGCATCAATAGAATCTTCCACAACCTTGTCTAATCTATAAGACGAACGCGCAGCTTTTTGAATTGATTTGGCTACTTGTTCAGCATCT
>NZ_JAGIKX010000065.1:0-3216 GCF_017874635.1 Virgibacillus alimentarius | reverse complement strand
CTACGTGTCAAGGGCAAGAATCGTTCCCCAGATGCTGAACAAGTAGCCAAATCAATTCAAAAAGCTGCGCGTTCGTCTTATAGATTAGACAAGGTGTGGAAGATTCTATTGATGCGATTCTTGCCACGTCTATCACCTTAATTCGCACTTTTGACAAACAAATCAAGGAACTTGATAAAACCATTAAGCGAATTATGAAAGGCATGCCCCAAGTTTTACAATCGATACCTGGCGTTGGCCCGGTATTTGTAGCTGGAATTATCGCTGAAATTGGCCAAATCGAACGATTTGAAAACGAAGAGAAAATCGCCAAGTATGCTGGATTGTATTGGCGAAAACACCAATCAGGTCGCTTTACTGCAGATAACACATCTTTGTCGCGTAACGGTAATCAGTATCTCCGATATTACTTAGTTGAAGCCGCCAACTCGGTAAGAAGGCAGATTCCTGAATACAGTGACTATTACGCAAAGAAATACAGAGAAGTACCAAAGCATCAACATAAAAGAGCCCTCGTCTTAACAGCAAGAAAATTTGTGCGTTTGGTAGATGCGCTACTACGCAAAAACCAAATTTACACGCCAAAAAGGAGCGTAATAAATGAAGCATAATTAGCTTCTAAATCCTTTAACAGATTACCAGTGAATTTTCTGTTTTCTTGCTGGTTTAGCTTCGTGTTGCTTTTTTTAAGTGAATTGCACCTTGATAATCAGATAGTTATTTATTTTTCTTTTGACATACTACCGCAGGTCTTTAAGATAACCTATTGCTAGTTTGTGTCAAAGGAAAGTGAATATACAAAAAACATGCCACCCAATGCAGGAGCAGCATGTTCTTCATTTATTCATACTGGAGAAAAAGTCACTTAATGGATCATCATCTTCTTCCTCTTCAACTTCCCCGTCCACCATCGTTTGGTCGTGAATATCCTCTTGTAAATGGGATAGATCTACATCAAGTAAATCATCGTCATTTATCTGTGGTTGATTGGTTTCATTTTTTACCTCAGGTTCTGCCAAAGGCTCTTCTTTCGTAGCTGATACTTCCTCTTGTAAATATAATGCTTCATCAATATCGACCGCATTACTATTCAATGAAGCTAAAAGGGATGTAGCACGAATCGGATCATTAATCAATTGGTATAAAATACTCCCGATTAATGCTTCCGAATGTTCATGTTTCAGCCAGTTTTTCTGCTCTTTTGTCAGTTGTTTAGGTAAAGGGATCGTGATAGTTTCTTTTTGCTTCGCGTAGGTTTCATTAACCCCTTTCAAAACGAACTGAGCTATCTCACTGGAAAAGTTTCGTCGTGCAGTGTCTTTAAGCCTTTGTAATTGTTTTAAAAGGTAATCAGGAGTATCGGAAGGGACACGAAATGTAATGGACTGTCCCCGTTCAATACTCTTTCTTGACTCACGCATTTTCTCACCCTATTTTTCTTTTGAAGATGTTACGGCTTTTTCTTCTTTTTCAGCATTTTCTTTGGATGATTTTCTAATAAAATCAGTTATTAACTTATAATAAGCATTTGCCATCATCCAAATACTTTCATTTTCGTCTTCAAAAAACTCAATATTAAATCCGTCCAACTTATTGTTTAGAGCTTTCAGGTAATCTTTTAATACCGCTGACCCGCCGCCGACAAAATAACAAATTTCAGATTGCGAGTTTTTTTGCCATACATTTCTTAAGTAACGATATTCCTTTTTTGCAAGCTCTAATAAGATATGGTCCGTAATATTATGAACGCTCGTTCTGCTCCCCTTCACCATAATATGGTGACGATTGTTTTTACGTGTAATAATATCAACAACATCACGGCGACTGTCAAGTTCTACCCCATGTTGAATTCGGATTTCTTCACGAATAGCTTCTAACGACTCTGCAACACCAAGGTTAAAACCTTGTGCTTTATCATCATCTACATTTCGATTACGAATAACAGCAATATCTGTGGAGAGACCACCAATATCCTGAATCAATATTTGTTTATCGATGAGATCTTTATTAATCACCTTCAAATTGTCATCCATAATTAAATTGACATAAGCAGCAAAACCTTCGGGATATACTTTCACTTCATCAAATTTAATATTTACTTTCATCCCTTGATATTTAGGGGTTACTAAAAACTCTACTTGATGAACAGAGCCTAGTAATTGGGAACGATAACCAACATCCTTCCCCTCTTTTACTTCTCTTAGTGGCAAACCTGTACCTAGTGTATAAGTTGCTTCAACTACATTATTTTGTGTTGGATTAAAAGCTCCGCTGCTAACAGCATCTAGTGCAACAGATGCAAATAGCATAATTAATGTTTGATCTTCTTCTGATTTACTACTGCCAGGATCTAGCTCTGTTGAATTACTCGTTTTTGTTGCTAGATTACCCACACGATAAACAGCATTATTTTCTTCCAGCGCTGGTGAATGGACACGGATATGTATATTATCTAGCACTTCTTTTTCATCTAAATCTTCAATCCCAATAACAGGACGATCTTCCATATCTCGTGCAATGACATTGGGCAGATAAAAATTGCTTTCCAGTTTACCGAAATTTGCTTTCAACGCATCATTTCCAACATCTACCGAAGCAATTCTTGATTTTGTCATAAACATTCATTCTCCTTTCTTATTTAAATACTACTCTATTAATAATAGTTTATATACGTCTAATAATCAATCAATCATTCATCGTGTACAATGAAGTATTCATGTACACTTTTTGCACACACTAACAAGACGCTATGTACACGTATTTGTTTACAAGAAAACGGTTTTGTATTCTTGTTGTGTTCTTTTTGTTTACTTGTATACTTTATTGTGTACTTTATGTTTTATATAAAATTACTGTTTTCACTCTAGGAACAATTCGTTGAAGATGACAGTTGATATCGAAATAATCATAGCAATAATACGACTATTCACTTGAAAAATAAAAATAAGCAAGTATGTGGACGTTTATAGTAATTTGAGACTTATACTATACTTTTATTTTTAAAAGCATCTTAAAACCTTTTAAAATGATCCATTTTCCAGCAAATTATATTCCTCTTTTTATATCACTGTCTCCCCTTTTCGTGAATAAAGCCAAAAAAAAGCGTATCTATCATTCAGATACAGTGGCGACCCCTAAAAGTTAGAGTTTTTATTATGCAGCTGATTGGCTGGATTGAGTTCGGTATTCGACCGGACTCAGTCCAGTCAATTTTGC
>NZ_JAGIKX010000064.1:0-3344 GCF_017874635.1 Virgibacillus alimentarius | reverse complement strand
TAAAAACAAAAGAAAAAACGGTTGCGTTTATCATTTATTGATAAACACAACCGATTTTGTTTATTTGGGGCTAGTTATGTCCCAGCCTCTTTTTTCCTTTCTATTTTTCCTTGTTTATTTTCATTTAGATACAAGGATATTAGCTAGTTTTACTCATCCCATGGTAAGATATGACATAATGATTGTATTAAGGGGGGAGTTTAAGGAGAGATAAAAGTAGCTGAATAATTAAATATAACCAAGAAGGCTACAATGAAATTTTAGGAATGAAAAGTGGGGAAGTAAATCAAGCATGTGCAACGTTTGATTCGTATAGGCGGACGGTGAAGTAAATACCTCCAGGAAATGATTTCATTCGATCTCTCATGTAAGCACTTGTACATGATGCTAAGAGAGGTTAGTAATAAAATCCAATACAAAGAGGTGAATGGTAATGAATTATCATTATCCGATTGACTATACTTGGACAAAACAGGAAATTATAGATGTTGTAGGTTTTTTTACGCTTATTGAGCAAGCCTATGAGGCGAGTGTTGAGCGTGATATATTAATTGCTGCTTATCGAAAGTTTAAAAAAATAATTCCATCTAAAAGTGAAGAAAAAAGCTATTTCTCAGAATTTCAAAAGGTGTCAGGTTATTCGAGCTATCATGTTATTAAACAAGCTAGAGAAACAACGGATAAAAAAATTAAAATGAAATGAGGCTGGGATAAAACCCCAGTAAATGTAAAAAATCAGATAGTCCATTGGGGCTATTTGATTTTTTTAGGTGAGATAATTCTATTATAGTTTTTACTAATCGATAGATACGGATAGTAATCCCGTTGACTTCCACTACAGGTGGCTGCTTTTCTCGGGCACGCAAAGTTTACGATAACGAGAAAAGGGAACAATAAAAAGAATACATAAGACAGAGCTTTTCAGAAGACAAAGAAAACGTAAAATAGATGTGGAGCCAATCTTCGGATTTTTGAAGGCTAATTTGTGTTTCATACGTTTTTCAGTGAGAGGTAAAGAAATGGTAGAAAATGAATTAGGATTTGCGTTCATGGCAGTAAACTTAAGAAAGTATACCGCCATGAACACAAATCCAACCATAGATGATGAAAATAAATCAAACCTTTTTTTAGATATTTTGGCTAGTTATGCCCCAACCTCGTTTTTTAGAAGTATTCAACTTTATCCTTTTGCTTTATACAAAACTACCATTTAGGATTTAGCTTCTAAAGCCTGTTGATAAAAAGGAATTAATGTTTGAAACGTTTGTTTAGCCGTATCTAAAAAAGCATCCTTATCTTGAAGTCGAGTATCTCTTATAGGCAGATGTTGTCCGACTAGAAACTCCGCCTTTTTTACATCTCGAAATCGCTCTAGGTGTTTCATTTCTAAATCGGTGATTGCTATCGAATCTTTTTTCATATGATCAAGAGAAACAACGTAATGCTCAGGAAGTTGTTTTATTTTATCAAGGCTTTTGATAAATGATTTTGCGATCTCTTTTTTATAGTCCAGTTCATAGATTAGTGCTAGCCATATAAATACATGATCATCAAATAATCCAACTTGAAAATGTGGATGTTTTTTATAGCCGCGTTTATTATCGGCAATGGCCAGCCATGTATCATTTGGTGGGTTCACTTTTCTTCTGGCGTGTTTTGCAATATGCAGAAATACTTCATTGCCCAGTTGTACAGATAAATAATCTGTTAAATAGTTGCCTATTTCACGGAATTTAGGCTGAATACGAGTTTGAATTGCTTCCATCCTATTTTCTAAGCCATCAATTAAAAATGTATCAAAATCCTCTTTGGTAAAGCCATTAAAATCCACGTTTAACACCCTTTCATTTTATCACGTATTTTCCTTTTGAGATTATAATAATTATTAAGTATAGGGTATATTTTAGTCAAGCTCTATACAACTCTTAGAGAGGTATTTAGAGAGGTATACTATTAATTTTTAATGTTTTAAACGAATTGCTTTTGGGAACATTATAAAATAATTAAACGAATTACTAAAAATTATTTTTCGCAACATTAAGTATAGCATAAAAAAAGTTAGACAAAAATCTATTTGAAAGGGTGTGGATATTGTGAAATATGTAATGAGCGCATTAAGGCGAAAAGAAGCACAAGAGAAACTCCCGGTTGTCAAATTAGAAATTGATTATGAACTTGTTACACTATTTGATGCTTTACAAGCAGATGATAAGGTACAAATTATAAAAGCAAAAGAACGACTTGAACAATTACGTCTACAATTGCTAGAAGCTGAAAATGAATAGGAATGCGCTAATGACCCGAGTATAGCATCTGTTTCTCATTGATGAATCATACGAAGGTCATTTTTATTTTTTGAATGTGTAAAAGAATGACTCTATACCTCCAATTTGTTAGTATATTAATATATATAGAAATGGAGGATAGATAATGGATAAATCATTTCGTGAAAGCCTTTTTAATCATGCAAAAGAATGGGTTTTAGAAGCAGGGGCATATATTAGAAATAATATAAATGAACCTTTAACAATCGATACAAAATCAAATCCAAACGATCTTGTAACCACGATGGATAAAGAAACGGAGCAATATTTTTCAACCAAAATAAAAAAGACATACCCAAATCATTTCATATTAAGTGAAGAAGGATTTGGCGATGATTTATCCTCATTAGACGGCATTGTTTGGATACTGGATCCGATTGATGGGACAATGAACTTTGTTCATCAAAAAAGAAACTTCGCAATTTCTTTAGGGATTTACCAGGATGGAATTGGAGAGATCGGTTTCATTTATGACGTGATGTCTGATGTATTATACAGTGCGAAAAAAGGTGAAGGTGCATATAAAAATGATGTAAAGTTAGGCCCTGTGAACGAAAACGTAGCTTTAGAAGATGCAATACTCGTACTAAATCACTTTTGGCTGACTAAAAACCGCCTGGTTGATGAACACGTCATGCAGGACTTGGTGAAGAGAGTGCGCGGTACGAGAACATATGGATCTGCAGCTTTAGAGTTTGCATATGTTGCTGAAGGAATTATAGATGGTTATTTGTCCATGCGTTTAGCTCCATGGGATATAGGGGCAGGAATCATTCTTCTTAAAGAAGTTGGAGGAAGGACTACAACGATTGATGGCAATAGCGTTCAGCTATTAGAAAAAAATTCGATCTTCGCATGTTCTCCAAAACTTGGGGAAAAAATTGTAGAAGAATATATTAAAAAAGGGAAAAAGTGACTCCAGAATGTGGCGACCCCTAAAAGTTAGAGTTTTTATTATGCAGCTGATTGGCTGGATTGAGTTCGGTATTCGACCGGACTCAGTCCAGTCAATTTTGCTTT
>NZ_JAGIKX010000063.1:0-3375 GCF_017874635.1 Virgibacillus alimentarius | reverse complement strand
GGCGATGGTGATGAACCAGCTGCTCGTTCATGACCGCTTGAAAGATCGTGTGTTAAAGTATTTAGAATAACTTACACACTTTAGTTGACAAGCCCCTGCTTTATTTATTTATCCAATATTCCCACTGCCCGCGCAATAGTTTTACAACATGAACAAACATATTTCTCCTTGAAATGGAATCATTTGTAAATATCCCAATAGCACCCTCGTTCTCTCTTACCTCCTCTTTACGTGTGTACTGATCCATAATATCACCAAGTTCACTCCCTGCTTTTAGTTGCTCAGCGATATCAATTGGTAACACAATTCGAGCTCCGCTAGCTGTATATATATTCTCATCTTCCGTAACAAGCGCTCCCCAATTACATAAATACAATTGATCTTTAATGTACATAACTCCCCCTTCAAGGCCAATACCGATTGCACCAGGTGTGGATTCTGCACATTGTAAAGCACGATTAATAGCACCTTCTCTTGTCTCCTCATCCGAAAACGGTTGTGAGGAAACGCGTGAAGGAGCATTTAGCGTATCAACTTGATATGTATCAAATACATCTTGAACTGCTTTCCATTTAGTTGGATTCTTTGATCCGATAATTATTCTCATAAACACGCCTCGCCAAATTTTTTTATTTCTTTTTTACTATTGTCCTATTATTCTATTCCTTAGTGAAGGTTCTTAATTTGTTGTAATGTGTTCGAATCAGTAGTTTCAACAAGTTTAATTAATAATTCTTTTGCTGCCTGATAGTCATCTACATGAATCATCGATGCGGCAGTGTGAATATAGCGTGAGCAAATACCAATTACTGCAGACGGAACTCCATTATTAGATAAATGCACTCGACCTGCATCAGTACCGCCTTGTGAAATGAAATATTGATATGGAATATGGTTGGATTCAGCTGTATCTAGAATAAACTCTCTTATGCCCCGATGTGTAATCATTGTACGATCAAAAATTCGCAGCAACGCCCCTTTCCCCAGTTGTCCAAATTCTTTTTTATCACCTGACATATCATTGGCAGGAGAAGCATCGAGCGCATAAAAAATATCTGGGTTAATCATGTTTGATGCTACCTGTGCACCACGCAAACCTACTTCTTCTTGGACAGTAGCACCGGAATATAATTGATTTGGAACTGTTTTATTTTGCAATTCTTTTAACAGTTCTATGGAAAGTCCACAACCATATCGATTATCCCATGCTTTGGCAAGTATTTTTTTATCATTTGCCATCGGCGTAAATGGACATATCGGTACGATGGACTGTCCAGGTTTTACACCGATCTTCTGCGCATCTCTTCGATTATCGGCTCCAATATCGATTAACATATTTTTTATTTCCATTGGTTTTTTACGTTGTGCATCTGTTAAGTTATGTGGCGGAATAGATCCAATCACTCCTGTAATCGGTCCGTTATCAGTCATAATTTGAACACGTTGGGCTAATAAGACTTGACTCCACCATCCACCTAACGTTTGAAAACGAATCATTCCCTCTTCCGTAATTTGGCTGACCATAAAGCCCACTTCATCCATGTGACCGGCGACCATTACTTTCGGCCCTTCTCCCTTTTTTACACCGAAAACACCGCCAAGATTATCTTGAATAATTTCATCTGCATATTTCTCTAATTCCGATTTCATAAAATTACGCACAAGATGCTCATTACCAGGTGCACCTTGTAATTCAGTCAATGTTTTAAACAATTGTAGCGTACTTTGATTCATTAGTTTCCCTACCTTTATATAATTTCTTTATATAGTATAACGGAAACCGTTTCCTTTTTTCCACTACACACTTTTATAATGAAAGATTTTCTTTTTTTGCTTTTTAAGTTATACTTAAAGTTAAGTCGTATACTAGATTGTACATATTCTAGCTATATTCGATTGAGGCATACTCGATGTAAAAATTAAGTTAGAGGTGAAATTATTATGAGTAAAAGAAATATTTTATTTGTCGCTGGCCTAGGATTTGCTGCAGGTTTTATAGCACATCAGCAAATGAATCATTATCAAAAAGTAACTCCTGAAAAGGCTTTAAAACAAGCTAAAGAAGCCTTTAAGAAAGCTGGCCCAATTAGTGGATCGTGGATTTATATGAAACCAGAAGAAATTGAAAAAAATGGGCTTATGTATAATGCATATCGTGGTGGTGTCACTCGTAATATTGATGGCGAAAACAAGCAGTTTGAATTTTATGTAGATGTAGAAACAGGCGCAATTATTGATTCTATCCCAACGGCATCATAAAAATGAATCTACGCAACATATACAAGAAAGAAAATAGCTGCTCAATCTAATAATAGCAGCTATTTTTATTTATACGTATATCTTACTCGCCTTAATTCATTCATTTTTTTTCCAGTTTCGTCAAATTGAATTGCTCGATAATAGGCATCATGATAAAATGTGTACCATGCTTGTTTCTGATAACCAAACTCCATCCACTTTTCCTTTTGATGCACAGAGGTAACTGGATAATCATCATAAGCGAGTGCCCATAATTTATTTTGATGTGCATGTGTTGGCATAATATCGGCCATATGGATAAATGTCTCCTCACCGTCTTCAAATATAATAATGGAATGACCGTCGCTATGCCCCCCTGTATGAATCATTTTTAAGCCATCAAGCAGTTCTAATTCCTTATTAAATGTTTTAACTTGATCTTGAATTGGTTCCCAGTTCATCTTCCAGTAAGTATTTACAGATCTAATATTCGGGTTCCTCATCTCATACCATTCTATTTCTGATGTATATATTGGGATATCTTTAAAAACAGAATGATATGTATTATCAACTTTCTTTGTTAGCCCACATGCATGATCAAAATGCAAGTGCGTCATTAAAACACCGTCAATATCGGTTATACTTAGCCCTAATTCTTTAAGGGAATGTTCGATAGATGATTCTTCCATAACACCAAAGTTTCGCAATTGTTTGCTTGTTAATTTATCATTCCCGATGCCAGAATCGATGATAAAATTTTTCTCGTCAATTTGCAGTAAAATAGGATCCGTTCTTAATTCTACCTGATTCTTTTCATTTTGCGGATATTTTTTACTCCATAGTGGTTTGGGTACAACCCCAAACATCGCTCCTCCATCAAGGAAATTAACACCCCCACTTAACCACGTTAATTCAGCTCGTCCTACTTGAAGTGTCTCCATTTGTTTGATCTCTCCTTTTCTCCCTCTTCTAACAGTTTAGCTTAATCAAATAAACTCTGCAAACGCTATCATTTAAAGTTCTAATTATATTAAAATTAATGAAAAAGACCAGCTATAAAAAGTCAAGAGAAGAATGAAAAAGTATTTAGCTATTCTTGAAAAGTGGTGATATTTAAAATTAGGCATGTCAAATAAG
>NZ_JAGIKX010000062.1:0-3962 GCF_017874635.1 Virgibacillus alimentarius | reverse complement strand
AAATTTTTATTGTCTTTCGGTTTTCTAGTGTAACGGACAAAACCACTCAAAAATAAAAAGATACAAGAGAGGTCTCTCGTATCTTTTATTCAACAATCGCGCCCGATTGCAGTACAAATTTAACGGTCGTTCATCATGTTCTTATTTATCAGAGCTTGTGCTATAATTATTTTAAGTTTATAAGAAAGAGGATTATAATGAACAAAAAAAATATAAAAGACAGTCAAAACTTTATTACTTCGAAACGTAATATAGATAAAATAATGACAAATATAAGCTTAAATGAACATGATAATATCTTTGAAATTGGCTCAGGAAAAGGGCATTTTACCCTTGAATTAGTACAAAGGTGTAATTTCGTAACTGCTATTGAAATAGACCATAAATTATGCAAGACTACAGAAAATAAACTTGTTAATCACGATAATTTTCAAGTTTTAAACAAGGATATATTGCAGTTTAAATTTCCTAAAAACCAATCCTATAAAATATTTGGTAGTATACCTTACAACATAAGTACGGATATAATACGCAAAGTTGTTTTTGAAAGTATAGCTGATGAGAGTTATTTAATCGTGGAATACGGGTTTGCTAAAAGGTTATTGAATACAAAGCGCTCATTGGCGTTACTTTTAATGGCAGAAGTTGATATTTCTATATTAAGTATGGTTCCAAGAGAATATTTTCATCCTAAACCTAAAGTGAATAGCTCGCTTATCAGATTAAATAGAAAAAAATCAAGAATATCGTACAAAGATAAACAGAAGTATAATTATTTCGTTATGAAATGGGTTAACAAAGAATACAAGAAAATATTTACAAAGAATCAATTTAACAAATCCTTAAAACATGCGGGAATTGACGATTTAAACAATATTAGCTTTGAGCAATTCTTGTCTCTTTTCAATAGCTATAAATTATTTAATAAGTAAGTTAAGGGGTGCGTAAACTGCACCCCTTAACTTGTCTTGTTTTGCTTAAACAATCTTGGCCCTTTTGTTGAATTACTCTTTAATAAAATAATTTTTCCGTTCCCAATTCCACATTGCAATAATAGAAAAGCCATCTTCATCTGCTTTTTCTTCATCATCTGTATGTATTAAATCGCCATCTTCTGCGTCATCAAGATTTAATTCCTTATGAATTTCCTTTAATAAACCACCATATGAAATTAATCTTTTTCGATAAAGTCCTTCCTCCAAATCAGCTAAACGCTGCAAATTTCTTTCTTCGTCATCAGTCATAAAATCTGTATCTTTTACTGGATATTTTGCAGTTTCATCAATGGCTGATTTTATATCAGATTTATGTTTATTTTTTGGTCGAATCATTTGGACTTTAACGTTTGGATCATAATCTAATTTCATAGCTCTTTTCCAAAATTGAATCCATTGCTTTTGATTCACATAGTTTTCAGTGTTATAAAAATAAGTGCTTTCTACACAAACCAACACATGCATGTGTTGGTTATAAGAATTATCTATATTATTTACAGTTACTTCTGTCGCTCGCATAAAACCAACTAAGTTTTTATTAATTTTCTTATATTTCATCATACGATTAAAACCTTTTGACATATCCGATAAACTTTTATTTAATTCAGTACCATCATAAACATTTCTAACGGTCAACGTAAGGAAAAGCCAACGAACTGTTGGTTTTTGTTTGATAACTTCTGCAACAACCTTTTGTGACTGAATACCATGCTTCATTGCTCTCCTCCAGTTGCACATTGGACATAATCGAGATTTACAAAACCACACACGATATAACGTTTTTTCTCCCGTTTCATAACTCACTTTATATTCAAGTACCTCTGCACAATCTTTTACACGTTCAGCCTTTTTAAATTCAAGAATATGCAAGAGTTCAAAATAATCTACATTTGCCATTTTCTTTTCTCGCCAAGGTCTTATTTTTCCACTTTTTGTTTTGTCGATTAGTACACTTGATTTTTCATCTGAATTAATGCTATTATTATTGCACATAATTAATACAGAAACCCCCTATGTAAATTTGTTTTTGTGTGGTAACTTAAACAATAACATAGGGTATTTTTCTGTGCAAGGATTTTTAAAGGTTCATTAACCTTATAAAGCCAATCACACCAACACTTTAAACGCGATGTAAACTATAAAAATAAAAACTTGTTGTTTCTATATGTATCAAGATAAGAAAGAACAAGTTCAAAACCATCAAAAAAAGACACCTTTTCAGGTGCTTTTTTATTTTATAAACTCATTCCCTGATCTCGACTTCGTTCTTTTTTTACCTCACGGTTATGAGTTAGTTCAAATTCGTTCTTTTTAGGTTCTAAATCGTGTTTTTCTTGGAATTGTGTAGTTTTATCCTTTACCTTGTCTACAAACCCCTTAAAAACGTTTTTAAAGGCTTTTAAGCCGTCTGTACGTTCCTTAAGGAATTCCTTAGTGCTTTCATAGATTAAACTCACATCACGCTTTAAATCGCTTATTTTAGACTTTAAAGACTTGTTTTCTTCAAGCAACTCATTATAATCATTTACATTTTCGTTAAATCGCTCTACAAGACCACTATATTTTTCTTTAACTTGCCCATGTTCTTTACTTAATTTTTTATATTCTCTCGCCATATCAGTACTCATGAGATTGCTAACATGCTGTTTTAACTTATCGTTATCTCTCACAGCAGTCACTAAGTTTTTATAGTCACGCTCCGATATAACAACGTTTTTAGTTGGTTTCTTTTCTGTTTTCATTATTTCTTTTCCTAAACCAAACATGGACTTTTCGCCCGTTGGCACTTCAACATTTTTCATGTGCCGTTTCGCTGGTACTTCTAAATCTGATTTAACTTTATCGCTATAAGCAGTCCATTCATCTTTTTTAACTGCCAAGTTTTTTTCTAGAAAATCAATCTCTTTTTCCAAAGTTTGTTTTTTAAATTTAGATGTCTCAATATGTTTACGGTCAGAGCCACGTTCACCACGCTTCAACTCAAAACCCTGTTTTTTCATATGCTCGGGGAATTTATCTTGTAGCCATAACAATTCTTGACGATTAAACACATTTTTTCCTTGTAGTTTTCCATCACGCATAGGCACAACACCTAAATGCATATGAGGGGTTTGCTCATCGTTATGAACTGTTGCGTAAGCAATATTTTGCTTGCCGTATCGTTCAGAAAATAATTTATAACTTTCCTCAAAAAATCGTTTTTGTTCTCCTGGATCCAGTCGCTCAAAAAAATCTCGGTCAGATGTTACTAGCAACTCATTTACAAGAACAGCATCTTTTCTTGTTTTTCGTGTGCCTGTTTTTTGTGAATCGATTATGTCTTTTACACGTTCGTTATAATTTATATTTTTATCGTTTTGTAAATCATAATTTTCATGTGTTCGCTCTCTGTCAATATCTTCATTCGTTCTACTTTCTCGCTCTCTTTGATTATGAAATTGCATGCCTTTTAGTCCAGGTGATTTCACTTTTTGCATTCTACAAACTGCATAACTCATATGTAAATCGCTCCTTTTTAGGTGGCACAAATGTGAGGCATTTTTGCTTTTTCCGGCAACCACTTCCATGTAAAGTATAACACACTATACTTTATATTCATAAAGTGTGTGCTCTGCGAGGCTGTCGGCAGTGCCGACCAAAACCATAAAACCTTTAAGACCTTTCTTTTTTTTTCGTGAAAAAAGAAACAAAAAAACCCGACCTCTGCCACCTCAGCAAAGGGGGTTTTGCTCTCGTGCTCGTTTAAAAATCAGCAAGGGACAGGTAGTATTTTTTGAGAAGATCACTCAAAAAATCTCCACCTTTAAACCCTTGCCAATTTTTATTTTGTCCGTTTTGTTTAGCTTACCGAAAGCCAGACTCAGCAAAAATAAAATTTTTATTGTCTTTCGGTTTTCTAGTGTAACGGACAAAACCACTCAAAAATAAAAAGATACAAGAGAGGTCTCTCGTATCTTTTATTCAACA
>NZ_JAGIKX010000061.1:0-5391 GCF_017874635.1 Virgibacillus alimentarius | reverse complement strand
CTTCAAGTAATGAAAAAGATAATGTAGAAAGTAAGGTTGGATGTGTCAGGTATAACTTCATTAATTCAGCACCAGTGATCTTAGATTGTAAAATTAAGCGAGACACAAAAAAGACATGTCATGATACACTCAATCTATAACCTACCAAAGTTAAGGAGAGTGTATCTGACATGTCCTACACCCATCTTACCAAAACAGAACTGGTATTCATAGAAGAATATCATGAATTTGGTCTATCAGGCCGAAAAATCGCTAAAAAACTAAAGCGTGGTCATGAAGCTATTTATCGTGTCATCCGACAGCTAAAAAAAGGACTTACTGCGATAGACGTTCATTTAGAATACAAAGCCAACAAGGCTAAGTGCGGTCGTAAAAGAATTCAATTAACACCTGATGAAAAGACCTACATCAAGGAGAAAGTCCGCGACGGCTGGACGCCTGATGTGATTATTGGACGGAGTGAAAGACCCATCCCCTGCAGCATGCGCACGCTATATCGCAAGTTTGAATTAGGTGAATTCGCCATAAATGACTTACCTATGCAAGGCAAACGAAAACCAAATGGCCACCAAGAAAAAAGAGGAAGACAAAGCTTTCGCCGCAGTATCCGTGGTCGGGATCAGCAACATCCAAATTACCAAAAAGAATTCGGTCACCTAGAAGGTGATACTATTATTGGTCGCCATCACAAGAGTGCTGTTATCACACTGGTTGAACGTTTAACCAAGTGCATTATCGCAATTAAACCAGCTGGAAGGCAAGCAGCTAACATTGAAACGTCACCCAATCAATGGCTTGGTCAACTACCACAAAACTTTTTCAAGTCTATTATTTTCGATTGTGGAAAGGAATTTTCCAATTGGAAATCCATAAGTAATAAGCAGGATATTGATATTTATTTTGCCGATCCTGGCACCCCATCCCAAAGAGGCCTAAATGAGCATTCCAATGGGCTTCTAAGGAAAAATGGGTTGCCAAAAGAAATGGACTTTAATTCTGTGACACAAGCGTATATTTCTGAAGTTGTACGCAAACGAAATAGCATACCAAGAAAGTCTTTAAACTACCAGACGCCGATTGAGTGTCTCATGAATTTTGTTGGTCAGGATTTTGACGAAAGTGTGCTGTCTCGCTTAATTTGACAAATGAAAATGTATTAAATTAGAAGGTTAAATCATTTAATTCTTTCGGGCATTCTGTTATTAATTTACTTCCGTTCTTAGTTAAAATCAGGGTATCAGAGTGACGGAATCCACCTATTCTAGGAATAAATATTCCTGGTTCGATTGTAAACACCATCCCTTCTTTAAGAATTAAATTATTATCAAATCTTAAAGATGGTTCTTCATGTGTGGATATTCCAATACCATGTCCAACTCGATGATTAGCGTATTCCACAAAACCAGCTTGTTTTAAATGGTTCCTTGACACTTCATCTACCTCTGCTGCAGTAACTCCAGGTTTTATAAAATCAATTGCTTTTTGCTGTGCTACTTTAGCGGCTTCAAAACCTCTCTTTTGATCATCTGTTAATTCACCTAAAGCAATAGTTCTTTCAAGCTCTGCTCTATACCCATTCAGAGATACTTGTCTACTATGAATGATTATATCTCCTTTTTGTAATTTTCTAGTGTTAGAGAAAACATGAGGCATTGTAGTTCTTTTTGTTCCAGAAGGAGACATAGAAAATAAATCTAGTGTTGAATTAGGATGCTTTTTAGCAGTTTCTTCAAATAAAACATTTGTTCCAATAGCATCTATTTCAATTTCAGTGATTCCTTCTCTACAAGCATTTAACGAGGTAGTAACAGCAAGATTAGACAGCTCACCTGCCTTTTTTATTAACTCGAGTTCTTCCTCATCTTTTATATAACGCATTTCTACAATTTTTTCACCAACATCCACAATTTCATATCCCAATTGTTGAATAAAATTAGCATGTTTTGCTGAAATAGAATCCATATCTACACCAATCTTAGAACCTGAAGGGTATTTCGAAAGTAATAATTTAAGTTGTTCTAAAGAACTAGTTCCTTTATGTGCCATTTCAGGGTGCTCGTAATATGCTATAATATTATTTACATTAGCATTTTCTTTAGCTTGTACTTCTTCTAAAGCAGGTACAATTAAGCTAGAGGAATTCATGTCCGCTAAATATATAATTGGACGTGAATATATAATTGTCTTAAAACCACTTAAATAATATTGGTGATCCGCATTTGCTATGATAATTGCGACTATTCCTTTTTCATACATAAAATGTCTAATAGTTTTTAAACGATGATTTACATTCATTCAAAGCCCTCCTAAATATATTATTAAAAATTAATTTGAACCAACCCTAATTGAAGAAATTAATTATTTCAATTTTATTTTTAAATATTTAATGTTGATTTTCCTATACATTTATTCACTTATCACAGTTTGATCATTTGTAATTAAAGAAACGGTTATAAGAGTAAGAACAGATAAAGGTAAAGCAACTATTACACTATTCCAATCTAATGGTTTATTAAGTATTTGTTCCCAAATAATAGTTGCACTCCCTCCAATTATAATTGATGACAATGCTCCTGCTGTAGTAGCCCTTTTCCAAAAAAATGTGGCTAAAACTACAGGTGTAATTGTTGCTCCATACATGGTATAAGCGTACATTTGCATTTCTAAAACATCTGGAAAAAAACGACCTAATAAATATCCTATAACCCCGATTATTACAACTGCTATACGATTATAACGCAAATAATTTTTCTGAGATAATTCACCTTTTAAAGTTGTATAAATGTCATATACAAGATTACCTGCCCCTGATAGCAGAAAAGAATTTGAAGTGGTAATAATTAATCCAATTGCTGCCACTAAAATTAAAGATCCTACAGGCGTTGGAATCCCATCTGATGCAACCTGTAAAATTGCCATATCAGTATTTTCGAGAGTAGGATACATAATAACAGAAGCTGCTGCAATAATAATAACCGCCGTTAGAACGAAAGCGTTTCCAAAGAAAAAAAGGATAGTTGACTTTTTAGCAGTGTCTGAGTTTTTCGCGGAAGAAAAACGATTATACATATTTTGATCCCCTAAAATAAGAGCAAAAGTTGGCAAAGCGAAACCAATTAATTGCGTAGCTGTTAAACCTCCGCTCCAAGTTAATTGTTGTGAAGATAATCCATTTTCCAAACCTGAAAATCCATCAACATTAGGTAAAACAAAAGGAAGTGCAAGTAATAAACCAAAAACAATTATTAAAGAACTAATAGAATCTGTATACGCAACCGAAAACATACCACCTGTTGTAGCTAAAAAAATAACTAAAACAGCTATAATTAATGTTGTTGAATTTTCGGATAAGCCTGTTATTATGCTTAAAAGGTGACCACCCCCAACAAATTGATAGGTAGCTATCCCAGTATATGCTAATAGCATAAATACTGAAGCCACTAATCGAGTATTTCTTCCAAATTTAATTTCTAATATTTGTGGTAATGTGTTTTTTTCTAATTCTCTCACTCTACCAGATACATAGTACAAAACTATAATCCCTATTGGTGCTCCAATAAAATATAAAATCCCTGCCAAGGGGCCATACTGATAAACAAAACTAGCACCTCCTAATATTGTACCAGAACCAACCCATGTAGATAATAAAGTACCTGCTAATACAATTCCTGGTAATCGACGCCCTGCTACTAAAAAGTCTTCACCTGTCTTCACCTCCCGTTTAGCAAAATACATTCCTAATATCATCATTCCAATAATATAGACTATTATTATCAACAAGTGCATAAACTCATCTCCTTTTAATTTTTATAGTTATAATATTGGAATGTATATGCTTATCTATTAATCTGTTTCCCTCTATGATAAACAGTATCAATTCCATAAAGAGCATGTAAATTATTAAGTGGATTTTCTTTAATTAAAATCATATCCGCTTTATATCCTTCTTCTATTTTTCCTATTGGAAGACTTAAAATTTTTCCAGCATTTACTGTTGCAGTTTTTAAAACTTCTTTACTGTTTGGATAAATTTTATACATTTGCAAAAGTTCATCTATAATAGATGGGTGTTTAACCAATGGAGCACCTGCATCCGTTCCACAACCGATTAAAATATTTCTACTAAAATATTTTTTAAATACTTCACTATGGATTTCCACTATACCCTTTGCTTTTAATTGTGCATACTCTGGGATCCCTTTAGCATAGGCGTTTTGTTTATAAGTATATAACGTTGGTATCCAAGCGATATTTTTATCTTCCATCATATTAATAAGTTCTTCATCCAAAAAATGTCCATGTTCTATTGTATCAACCCCTGCTTTAATGGAATTTAAAATACCTTCTCTTCCTATTGCATGAGATGCAACTTTAAGTCCAAATTGATGTGCTGTATCACATATAACTTTTAATTCTTCATAATTCAGTTCAGAATTTTGAACTGATTCTCCCTCCATTCTTCCATACACCCCTCCTGTAGCACTAACTTTTATAACTGAAGCACCTTTATATATTTGTTCTCGAGTAGCTTTCAAAGCCTCTAAAGGTCCATCTAAAAATCTTGCCCAAAAAGGATCATGCCCTCCCGTCATTGTTAAAGTTTTTCCACATGCAATTAAATTAGGACCTTCGCAAATGCCGCGTTTAATACCTCGAGCTGTCTCCAATGCAATATCGTCTATGGAACCAACATCTCTTATAGTTGTAATTCCATTACTAAGATATTTTTGAGAATTATACCCTGCCCGCATAACCATTTGGTCATGAGATTCTTTTTCATGTGTTTCTACTGGATTAAGTGAGCCATCCCACATTAAATGAACATGAAGATCAACTAATCCTGGGATTAAGTATGCACCTTGACCACTTATACAAGGTATATTTTCAGGGATTTTCTTTTTTGGAACGATCTTGTATATCATATCGTTTTTGATCCATATTGAATATCCTGATATTACTTCTAAATTTTCTCCATAAAGAATATGGGTATCAGTTATAATTTTTTCCATAATCATCCTCCTAATATATAAATTTTGTTATAAGTATCTTTATTATTAACAAATGCAATAAACATGCCATCATTAATCGAGATAACAATATTTTTATGAAAATTTTAATCTAATATCAGAGGCAGATAACCATTCTAAAAAGTTATTCAATTCTGTATTTTGAATAAAATCATTATTTAATTTAATTTAATAGTTTAAACTGTCAATTTTTTTAAAAAAAATATAGATTGTGTATAAATATCTTAACAGTTTAATCTTGTGAACTATCCATTACTTACTTCGCGGATAAGATAATGTATAGTATGCAATTCATCAGTCAAGTCCACAATTCTGTGTAAAATTAAATACAATGTTTTTAACCATAGATATTGTTATTTAAATT
>NZ_JAGIKX010000060.1:0-5426 GCF_017874635.1 Virgibacillus alimentarius | reverse complement strand
TGTATAGAATAAAATTAAACCGCCGTATACGGATCCGTAAGTACGGTGGTGTGAGAGGTCGGATAATCAATTAATGATTATCCTCCTACTCGATACTATATTCAGTCATAAACCCTCAACTTGTCCCATAAAATTAGATAAATAATATGAAAGAACGAGGGGCGAATAGCATGGGACGTATGAATAAAACAGGAAAAGTTGCTATTTGGATTACAGGCTTTCTTCTTTTAGCTTTTCTCATTCAGTTTCCAATTCAAAAAAGTGAAACAACATGGGAATCCTGGTCACTTCCGCTTTCTGGAAAAACGATTGTACTTGATCCTGGGCATGGTGGCCCTGATGGTGGAGCAGTGGGGAAAGATGATACAACTGAAAAAGAAATTGCCTTAGATGTAGCTAAAAAGCTGCAAAGTTATTTACAACAGTCCGGTGCTCTCGTTTATTTGACGAGGGAAGAGGACAAAGATCTAGCAGCTAAAGATACAAAAGGGCTGGCTAATCGAAAGTCGGAGGATATACGCAATCGATTGAAATTTATCCATGATAAAAAGGCTGATTTCTTTGTGTCCATTCATTTAAATGCTCTTTCCGCCACTCAATGGCATGGAGCACAATCATTTTATTATCCGAAAATGGAAGAAAGTGGGCACCTGGCAAATATGATTCAATCGGAAATCATCCGTAACCTGGAAAACACGGATCGGGAAGCATTGTCGATTAATGGGGTGTATCTTTTAAAACATGCTAAAGTTCCTGGGGCGTTAGTTGAAATTGGATTTTTATCAAATGAACAGGAGCTTGAATTACTGAAACAAGAAGATTATCAGCGCAAGTTGGCAGGTAGTATTTATAAAGGTATTTTACACTACGAAACCAAGGAACCGGAAGAAGATAGCAAAGCCAATTAGATCACCTTTCCTATAATTCAAATCACTTAGTTTTTGTTTGAATTATGTTATACTAGCAGTGGACGGAATTTGAGGATTCTGAAGCTAGAAAAGGAAGGTGACGCATTGTGTTAACAAAAGAGGAAATTGTACAACTCCTTAACCCAATTAAGGATCCGTTTTTACATATAACGATGGAAGAAACCGATGGTATTAAAGAGATTACGATTAAAGAAGATAAGCAGCATGTTAGTTTGAAACTTGCCATCGGTAAACCGAATACCGCTGAGCAGATGCAATTACAGCAAGAGATTGTTGGAATTTTAAAGAAAAATGGGGCCAAAACTGTTGGCTTGCGTTTTGAACAATTACCAGATGAAATCATTCAAAAGTTCCAGCCTGCTGCAGATGCTGCAAAGGAAACATCATTACTGGGTGGAGGATCCCATCCTCATTTTATCGCTGTTTCCAGTGGTAAAGGTGGGGTTGGTAAATCGACAGTAACTGTAAACTTAGCTATGTCTTTAATGCGACTTGGAAAAAAAGTTGGTATTATTGATGCGGATATTTATGGGTTTAGTATTCCAGATATGATGGGTGTTGAAAAACGCCCTACTGTACGAGGAGAAAAGATCATTCCAGTGGAACGCTTTGGCGTCAAAGTGATTTCAATGGGCTTTTTCGTAGAGGATAATTCACCAATTATTTGGCGTGGACCAATGCTTGGTAAAATGCTAAATAGCTTCTTTAAAGAAGTGGAGTGGGGCGAATTAGACTATCTACTATTGGACTTGCCTCCAGGTACTGGAGATATTGCCATGGATGTTCATGAGCTATTGCCTACATGTAAAGAAGTTATTGTTACTACACCACACCCAACAGCAGCCTTTGTAGCGGCACGTGCCGGACAAATGGCATTAAAAACGGATCACGATATTTTAGGTGTCATCGAAAATATGGCTTATTTTGAGAGTCAAAAAACGGGAGAAAAAGAATATGTTTTTGGCCGAGGTGGAGGTGAAAAGTTAGCGGAAGTTCTTAAAACGAAAGTACTTGGACACTTGCCTTTGCAACAGCCATATGAAGATGAGGATGTTTTTGCCCCATCCATTTACCAGGAGGATCATCCGATCGGGAAAGAGTACCATAAAATAGCTGCAAAAGTGATAGCAAAAGTAGAAGAATAAAGAAGAGAAAAGAGGTGCTTGTAGTCACCTCTTTTGTACGTTTATAGGGAAGAAAGCGTGGTCGTCTAACCTTCTGTATTATTAGGACTGTCCCCCACCTTGCTGTTGTGATTGGCCACCACCACCTTCATTTTTTCCTTCTTGTCCTTGCTTTTCCTTTTTTCCTTGTTCTTCAGCAGCCTTTAGTAATGTTTCCTTCATTTTTGCTTGGAATGAAGGAGTTTCTAATGTTTGTTGGATTGTTTCTTCTAAATGAGAACGAAATTGTTGACTTTTCATCACTTTTAGCATTTGATCTGTTATCTCGGGATTTTGTAACAATTCGAGCATTTGTTTTTGATAATCAGAATCATTCATTAACTTTTTGATTAGCTTTTTTTGTTCTTCAGCCATCGATTTAGAGAAGGTCTCAACAAAAGCTGGATCTTTAAAAAGATTAGTCCACATCTCTTTTCCCTTTTTCGATGCGAGTGCATCGTTTAAAGACTTTTTAACGGTATCAGACTCGATAATCAATTGTTTTTTCATTTTCTCATCTTCCATAATTTCCGAAAGTGCCTTTTTCCCGTCATCCGTTTGTAGTATATCAACAACCATTTTTTTCGTTGTATCATATTCTGCATCTTTTGTTTTTTCCCCATTACATGCACTAATTAATAGGATGGAGAAACTTAATATAGAAATGAAAATAATCCGGAGCAATTGGGACTCCTCCTTCCTCATATATATAATATGAGTGCTCAAATAAAAAAATATTCACGTCATAAAGGAAAATAGTCATTGTTCGTGATAAAATACAAGGAAACAGCGTATTTCATTCTAAATTATCTGTAGTTATATAGAAGTAGGAGGATTCAAATTGAATAGTCGTAAATTGGTTGGAATGTTTTTTAAAACATTAACGATAGGCGGATTGGCTGGTCTTATTATTAGCTTTTTTGTTAAGGCTGGAGAATATGCAAAGGTGTTAAGTCCTTTTGATGCCTTGGAATTCCTGGGTCTGCTTGTATTCTTTGTTGGCCTTGGATTGGTGTTTGCGGTTGTCAGTCAGACAGGATTTTTTGCATATCTGTTTATTAACCGATTAGGTCTTAGTGTTTTTCGTTCGTTTTGGCCTACGGTGCAAATATTACTCATTGCATTTGTTGTATTTGATTTAGTTTATTTTCCGTATCAGGCAGCAGAAGGAGAAATTCCATTATATTTATTTATCCTTATGTCAGCTGCCATCCTTGTATATGGATGGATCATCGCTAAAATAAAAGCGAAGGAAACCAATCAACGCGCATTTATACCTGCTTTATTCTTAATGGTAGTCATGACGACGATTGAATGGGTTCCTGGATTGCGAACAAGCGGTACGGATTATGCGTGGCTCATGATTATTCCACTGCTGGCATGCAATACGTATCAGTTATTAATATTACACCGATTGACAAGAGTAGATTCAGAAAAACAATCTGCTAATAAAGGGAAAGGTTCCCCGGCCAATAAAAGAAACGCTGCGCAGCATAAAAAAATAAAACCGAGTAAAATATAACAGTAAAACCCCTGGTATGATTCATTATCAGGGGTTTTGAGTTATTTATTATTCAACTAATTTTGCTTTAGCGTTTGCTTGATTAATCAACTCAGACATGGACACCAAATGGAATCCCTTATTTTTCAAACCAGGTAATATTGTTTTTAAGGCTTCTGCTGTTTGTTTTGCAGAGTCAGACGCATGCATTAATATAATATCTCCATTTGTAGTTTCTTTCATGACATGATCTATAATTTTTTGTGTACCTGGGTTTTGCCAGTCATCAGGATTTACGTTCCAATGAATGACTTGAAAACCCATATCCTCTGCAAGTTCTATGATTTCTTTGTTAAAATGCCCGCTAGGTGTCCGAAGAAGCTTTGTATCTTCGTACCCCAACTTATCAAATATTTCTTGTGCTTTAACTAAGTCTTTACGAACCTCCTCAATTTCCTGGTCGAGATAGCTTTTATAACGGTACCCCATCATACCAAGTTCATGCTTGTCCTCGATTATTTTTTCAAGAATTTCCGGGTGGCGTTCAGCCCATTCACCGCTTACAAAAAAAGTAGCTTGTATTTCGTGCTTTTTTAACTGTTTTAATATGTCGTGTACCTTTTCCTCCCCCCAGCTAATGTTGAAAGTTAAACCAATATTTGTCTCATCTGCATTCCCTTTTGCAAATGCACTTGGTTTCTCATTTGAGAAAACAGAAAAGGTGCCATTTTGCTCGAACCAGACAAACAAAGCTGTAAATAAAGCCAATATTCCTATGATTAGCCAACGTTTCCATTTGTTAAATTGTATTGCATAAAAGTATTGCATAGATAATACCTCTCCTTCCTAAACTGATGTGTGTATGTACTTTCGAATGAAATTTAGAAACGATTTACTAAAGTCTATGAAAATAAAAGCATAATATGTCCAAGCTATAATATAAAATGAAAAAATATAAGTTAAAGATGGATGAAAATGGGTTTATTTTGGAATAGTAATTTTAAACGGTATCTTTTAGGGGTAAGAAGTAAGTGAAGAAAAAGTGACATAATAAAGATTAACCGACAAAATTTGCGAAAGGCCACGAATGAATGTAAGGCAATCGTTTTAGAGATTGTTTGATGCAGTATCGAAAAGAGAGTCAGTGAACAGTAATGAAGGGCTTGAGGTGATAGGAATGTTGGGTTTATTAATTAATGATATAGAACAAAAAGAAATGGAGTATATGCTTAAACGTGAATTAGAAGAGCTGCTGATGGATATGGATGATCAACGAATCGATCATGTGGTAAGACGAGCGATGAGGGAGCGGTATCAAATCGTATTTCAATTATTTCGCCGCGTTGCTAGTGAACAAGAAACAATGAAATATATGCTTAAAAGAAGCAAAGCGAATGATGAATAGGATCTTGATGTCTATATCCAAGGTGTAGTCACTATTTCTTTATTAAAGGATTGTATAACAATACAAAACATAATTTTATTATTAGGTGTAATAGGAAAAAAAGAATATGCTACTTTTTTCGATTTTCCTATTGCACTTATTATTTTTATATGCTATATTATTTTTTGTCGAAAGAAACGCAAGGGATATTTCATAGCAAAACAACGAAAAAATATTTTTTATAGTTTCTAGTTGACAACTAATTGCGAACATGGTATATTAAATCTTGTCGCAAAAAGACAAAAGGAAACATTGATCTTTGAAAACTGAACAAAACAACCAGTATGTCAAGAGTATAGATGATAGCTTGTGGTTGTGGATGCAGATCAACTGATCTAAATTCATGAATACAATCTGATTATCTACATGCAAGAAATAAAGCTAAGACA
>NZ_JAGIKX010000059.1:0-5730 GCF_017874635.1 Virgibacillus alimentarius | reverse complement strand
TCTTTTGTTGGCCATTTTTGATTCTCCTCCGACTTTTCTTGAACCAAGTTTATATGACCTTAACGAATCTGTCTAATTAAGTGTAGCCTATCCATGTTTTCTACAGGGGAGGGTGAGCCTTCTGTGTCAGGTACAAGCCTTTTGTGTTTGTGTGAGTATTCATAACCAAAGGGAGCTTTACCATTGACCCAATGACCTTTCATAGCACCTGCTAATTTACCATCTCTGAGTCTTTTCTTTATCATCTTATATTCTAAACTTGATGCAAAAGCCTCCACATCACTGGTAAAAGAATCATTATCATTTCCTGCAAAATCTTTTACTGCTTCTGATTTATCTATAAATAATACCTCATAGTTTGTTAAAGCCTCTCTGACTGTCTCCCAATTAGCAGGGTTTCTTGAAAGCCTATCCATACCTTGCAAGGTTACAGCTTATAAGGCTAGTACAGCTTACCTTACCTTTTCTTTAATGTTGTTGGTATAATTGCATTAGTGTTTATTGCATTTTAAGGCAGTTAGGCAGTAACAGTATGTACTTAACACTACTATAACTACATTCTGAGACTGTCTATCTACCTTCCCTTAACTTTTTATAAGTAAAATTATAGTTATACCCTACCCTCTGTTATGGCAGTTAAATCTGCTGTAACAGGGGGGGTAAATTTTTATATAAAGGGATATGATGTAATGGAGATGGGTGATGGATGATTGATGGGAATGGATGATGCAGGATGGATGAGATACTGTTGGGGTGCTGTTAGGCTGTTGTTTTATATAGTAGGCTTGCTGTTCTATACTGTTCTATACTGTGTACACCTGCACAACCAGCCTCGCAAGCTCCTCCCTCCCACTTTACAACTTTTACTTATTTCACCTACAAATACCCAGCCAGCCCTTGATATAACTGTTTTTAAAGCCTTGCCTGCACTTTAACTAGCTAAAGGAAATAAAGGAAGTAAAGGCATTAAAGGCACTACAGGAAAATTAGGAAGTATAGTAGGGTATATATTGCAGGGCTAATCTCAGCTATTACTTTTTATACAGGTTTTTTACACTTTATCAGCCTTGTTAAATCAGGGGCAGTAATTTGTGTAATTAAACAGTAGTATTATAGACAACCTGCAAGGGTAATCTGTACAATCTGCAAAACAGCCACACCTAACAGCTACATCAGCACTAGCCTTACAACAAAGTCACTGTAGCCTCTGTGTGCTTTTCTATTGTCTGTATCACCTGAGCTACCTAATAATAATAGTTGGCTACTGTGTGGAGGCTGTGTTATCTGTGTGGATTCCTACACAACAGGCTAAATACTGTACCTGAACAATACACTTACATACTAACAGCAGTAGACTGAGCCAGCAGTGCCAGTCCAAGCAGTCCTTAACAGTAGCAAGCAGTGTCAGACTGAACCAGTACTGAACCAGTAACAGCAGACAGACTGTACAGCATCAACAAACATTAATAAACTTTCAACAAAATAAATTAAACTAAAAATAACTTTCAATTCTGCTATGTGCTGAAAGTATAGGTGAGGTTATGGGTCAAGTGGTAAGTGCTGGAAGCGGTGGAGAGGGGGAGGAAGGGGTAGATATGTCGCACAACCAGCCTGTCAAATATAGCTATGCCATTTTTTCAGGAATAGCAGGAAATATAAGCTACCCTACAGTAAAATGCCTCAACCTGCTGTATAACTTCTTATGCCTAAACAGCAACAACAGCAGGAAAACAAATACACAACAAGCCCAACAAGCATACATGTTAATCCTGATAAAATTTGTAAAGGTTATCTATATCTATATTAATTCCACACTTTTTCAGTCTATCTTTTCTGCTTTTAAATAGCTTATCTAATATTTCTTGCTTTTCTTCAAACAAACCATAATGAATTTGATTATGACAAACTGAACACAAGGAAACTATGTTAGCAGGTACATCTATACTGCAATCAAACTGGTCTTGAAACTCCATTGGGATTAAATGATGAGCCTCTACATAATTCATATTGTTATACTTAGAAATGAAATGTTTATGTCCATTTTCATACTCACATAAATAATTAGCATGTGTTATAGCATCACTGGCATTTTTAGGATTTCTGCGCCAGACCTTTCTATTATTTACTTTTTTGGAGTTTGGTTTATCATGCATTTTATCTACAATGGTTCTTTGTCCCTTAACAGGAGGTTCTTTAAGATATTCCTTAAATTCCCTTTCTTCTTTCATTAACTCCTGCTGAATGTCTTTCTCATTAACATCATTAATGTATCCTTTAAAATATTTTAATGCTCCACTATACATCCTGTTACCTTTGTTATTTTTCTTTTTAAAATTATTGTTATTGAGTATAATGTCAACCTTTGTTACATCTGAAAAATTATACAAACTAGTCTCATCACTTATTCCATAGTTACTTAACTCAGAGGATATTGTATCTATTGCACCAGTATACCTGCCTATTGTATATGGGATAACTGTTGTATTATTTTCCAACCACTTTTCAAATTCTTTTCTATTCATGTCACTCACTCTTTTTCATGGTAATATCTTTACATATTTATGATACTGAAATTTTATCAAGAAATAGACTTATATGTTGACTTGTCATTACAAAAACATTTATAATACCCATTACAGAAGTTAAAATAATATTTAACTATGCGAGGGGTACAGATGTATACTATAAGTAAAGAAAAAGTTAGATTATATATGAAAGAACATGGAATCTCCACTCAGAAAGAATTAGCTGAGCAGCTGGGTTTAAGTAAAAATCAACTATCTATGTTACTCTCACCTAATTATAATCCTATCAAATCTAATGCTATGAAGCTATGTGAAACCCTTAATGTGAAATTTGATGACATAGTGGATGCTGAGCAAATGGAATTTGATTTGGGAATAGAGGAGCAAAACACTAAGAAAGTTGTTTATCCTAAAAACAGTAATAAAAAGAAACAAGAAGATGACATTAATGATTTTATTGAGATAAGGAATGTTAAGGCAAATAAAGATTACAAAGTTTTAGAACTATTTGCAGGAGCAGGGGGTCTGGCACTAGGATTAGAACAGGCAGGCTTTGACTCCATTGGCAATGTTGAAATAGATAAACATGCCTGCAACACTTTAAGAAAAAACAGACCTGAGTGGAATGTAATTCAGGAAGATATTGAAAAAATTACTGAAAATGGCATTGATAATTATATTGATGCTCCTACTGGTGGAGAATTAGATTTATTATCAGGTGGTTACCCTTGTCAGGCATTTAGTTATGCAGGTAAAAAGGGTGGTTTACAAGATGCTAGAGGTACAATGTTTTACCATTATGCAAAAGTACTTGAAAAATTAAAGCCAAAAATGTTTTTAGCTGAAAATGTAAAAGGACTTGTTAATCATGATGGAGGAAATACCTTAAAAACCATGCTTGATGTATTTTCTGAAATTGGCTATACAGTAAAATGGAAGGTACTTAGGGCATTAGATTATGATGTGGCTCAGAAAAGGGAAAGAATAGTTATTGTAGGAATCAGGAATGACTTAGCAAACCATGAAAATTTAGAATATCTATTCCCTAAACCTTATGGCTATGAGCTGACTCTAAAAGACATTCTAAAAGATGTACCTGAGTCAGAGGGAGTAAAATATCCTGAATCAAAAAGAAAAGTATTAGAGCATGTACCTGCTGGTGGATATTGGAGAGACCTTCCTGATGAAATAGCTAAACAATACATGGGCAAAAGCTATTACTCAGGAGGAGGTAGGACAGGAATGGCTAGAAGAATATCATGGGATGAGCCATCTTTAACTTTAACTTGCTCACCTTCTCAGAAACAAACAGAAAGATGTCATCCTGATGAAACTAGACCTTTTACAGTAAGGGAATATGCAAGAATCCAAAGTTTTCCTGACAGCTGGCAGTTTGGCAGTTCTGTAGGAAATGCCTATAAACAGATAGGTAATGCTGTGCCTGTTAATATGGCAAAGGCTGTAGGGCTTTCTATTGTCAATGTATTGAACCAGATTAAGTAAAAAGGGGATGGATGTGTGAAAAGCATCCTCCCTATTTATAACACTATTCATATTTTTCTTTTCCTTCAGCTACTTCTTTAACCTCAAAATTATCTGTTGGCTTAAGACTTTCTTCAATTTCTTTTGTAAGTGTATTAATTACTTCCTCAATCAGTTCAGAACCATCATACTCTGAAGCAACTTCCCCCATAGCATCAGTAATCCTTTGATAAAAATCCTTTTCCCCTGTTAGTCTATACCAAAAATCCTGACCAACTATCACTGGATACTCTTCATTTATCCTTTTATAATGTCCACTTAGATTATCAGGTGTACCATAAAAAACTCCTACTACTAAATCATTAAAACCAACATTTAAGTTATTAGTTCTTGCAAGGTTTTTCACTCCTGCAAAATGTCCTTTAATTGTTTCTACATCATCTTTATTAATAGTATTTGGCCCTGCCTTAATTTGGCAATATTTCCTCCTCCCATCCAATTTATCAATATACTCAATGTCAATTCCTGATGTTGTTGATGCAAACCCTTCTAAAACCTCACTGCAAAATTTCTGTAGCTTGTTCCCAAAAGTTGTATTAATGGATTGACCTAAAACTCTAGGATAAACCAAAGCTCTAGCTATGCTCTCAGGGTCATCATTACCTGTTAGGAAACTTGCCTTATACTTATGTAAAAATGGATTAAGATCAAAATCCTTTAGTTTTTTTAATTTTTTTGTATTGGCAATATGACTGGGAGCTATTTCATTCCTAAAAAAATCCTTTGCCTTTTCAATAATTTCATCAAAATTACTACTCACTGCTATTCCCCCTTTGTTCTTTACTATATCTTACCATTTCTTCCCTGTATTTTTTACCTTTTAGCCATTTCCTCTTTATATTTTTTTGCCTTTAAGTTTTTACTTATAAAATAAACAGTTAAATCAATGAGATTTTTTAAATCCTGCAAGTCTTTATTTTCCCACTGTCTTACATAATGAGTTTCATCATTACCCAGCCATGTAGCTCTTTCAGCCATTTCTTTAATATCAATGTCATTTATATATTCATTAATACATTTTGATATAGAATGGATACCTTTACTGTTTCTTCCTTATCAGGATATAGGTCAATTATGTAATCTTTAATTAGATGTTCAAGAGCTTTTCTATAGCCAACCCCACATATCATATCCAACTGTTCTTTTTCAGCATGATATGCTTGATTATAAATTTCTTTAAACTCAGGAGATACTTCAATTACCTCCTTAGGAAAATCCTTAATATATTTGTTATGAGGATATAAATGCTCCAACCAATCACCACTATTATCAAAAGGGCTTTCAGTATAAACTGCAAAGAAAAGCGAGCCACACTCACCATTTGGACAATGACATAATAGCTCATGAGATTCAGAGCTTATATGATGCATTAAAATATATTCAGGATGAACAGACTTCATACAGACAGGACAATAATCAGGCAGTGTATCAGTAGGGAGCATATCAAAGCTATCATAAAACTGTATATTTCCCATTGCTAATCCTCCAACATTTTTATTTGTCCAAATTATACCATAATTATATAGTAAAATAATCCTAATAAAAAAGACACCAAGCTAAGTGGCGACAGTGGCGACCCCTAAAAGTTAGAGTTTTTATTATGCAGCTGATTGGCTGGATTGAGTTCGGTATTCGACCGGACTCAGTCCAGTCAATTTTGCTT
>NZ_JAGIKX010000058.1:0-6070 GCF_017874635.1 Virgibacillus alimentarius | reverse complement strand
TATTCGAATTCACGGATCGCTAGATTATTTAACACCAGCTGAATACAAGTTGAAACACCTTTAAAAATTTGTTCAGTTTAGTGTTGACATTCCAGATCGTGTGTTAAAGTATTTAGAATAACTTACACACTTTAGTTGACAAGCCCATAAAACGCCATGAAAAAGGCTTTTTATCCAAAACTTCAATAGATTTATTATCTTCATAGCAACAGTCATCCAAAAAGAAAAACGGTTCTAGTTCCCAAGTAGCTAGAAAAAAACCGTTTTAGAATTCTATATTATTTACCAAACTACATTTCAATTCTTTCCTATTTAAATCCCCAAAATTTGTAACTCTTTAGGAAAGGATGTCAGTACCTCAACGTCACCTTTTTCATTAATGTAGACTTCATCTTCTATACGGACACCGCCATAATTTGGGATATAAATACCTGGCTCTATTGTAAAACATAATCCAATTTTAGCAATTTGTTCATTTTTCCCATGGATAGATGGTTCCTCATGTACTTCAATTCCTAACCCATGACCTACACGATTTTTAAAATAATTACCATAGTCATTTTTTTCGATTACTTCCCTAGCAGCGACATCAAAAGTTTTTAATGCTTTCCCTGCTTTAACTGCATTTATTCCCGCCCGATTAGACTCTAGTACAATGTTATATATTTTTCTACTTTTCTCTGTTGCTTCCTCAATAATGAAAGTTCGTGTAATGTCTGAACAATATCCTTTTTTGGTAATAACCCCGAAATCAATTAATAAAAAGTCACCACTTTGAAAACGGCGATCACCAGGAGTTCCATGTGGCATGGCAGTTTTTTCACCAGAAAGTACTATGGTTGAAAAGGAAGGACCAACAGCACCAAACTTTTTCATCAAATATTCTAGCTCTGCAGTTAGTTCCGATTCTTTCATACCGTTCCTTACTTTTTTAATCCCCTCTGCAAGCACTTTTTCAATAATATTTACTGCTTCTTGTAAACATTCAATTTCATTTCTATCTTTTTTCAATCGTTGTTTGTTTATAGCACCTTGAATATCATCATACGAGGCTTCCGGGAAGACTATTTGCAATTGATTATGACTGTACATGCTGACTTCTTTCATTTCTAAACCGATATGTTGTATTTTGAAACTAAGCTTATTTTTCAATTTAACAAAAGGATCTTCTTCATCTAAAATTGGAATAATATTTTTTATAAAAGACTCATCTACTGCAATTTCTTCATCTAATGCTGGAACAAATAAATAAAATTCCTTGTTGCGATTATCCATAACTATTGCCATAAAACGTTCGTGCGGATCACAGTTAAACCCTGTGTAATAAAATACATTTGCAGGAGATGTGATGATGGCTACATCGATATTTTCTTTCGCTAAGTGACTTTGTAATGTATTTAGTCTTGTTTGATATTGATTAATCATAAAAACCTCCATTTAGCATATAAATATATTTACAAGTATTATGTCAATAGACAGTTATATGATGTAAAAGTTATTATTTTACAAAAATTCCCTAAAACATAAAAGGGATGAATAGTTAGACTTTTTAGTACTCCTCCCAAATTAATTTTTATTTAGTATCTGCTTTAGATAAAAAGAAGATTCTTTTCCAAAATGTCCGTAAAATAATCAGGAGCTAATTTAGTTTTTATCTTCAATGCTACGAAGTATACGATTCCCGATACAATAAGTGATTGTACTGCAGGTAACCCAAAAGTTATTATATATTGTTGGATTGCATAATAAAATTGTGACTGTCTGTATTAGAATTATCTAACTTGGCATTTAATTTATTTACATATGTTGAGGCCGCAGGTTGTACGTATGCATTCAATGCTACTGCATTAATGCGTTCATATTCTCTCCATTCTTTTGTTACGTAGTAGGATGCAGGAACAGCAACTTCCGGCTACAATTCCTTAATTAAATCTACATTTTCCCTCACTTGACCTTTGTCTAAAGGGGTAAGAACTTCTCCTTTATAATTTAGTCGTTTTTCTACTTCCTGTCTTAGATCTCGTTCAGTAAAACGAAATCAATAGAAAATTTTGTTAATTGATGAACTGCTAAGAAATATGCAGATGAACTAATTTGTGGTGATAATAGCCATGTAATTTAAGTCTTTTAATTAAGTCACAAAAGCTCATAATATCAATAAGTAAAAAACATCATAAAGCTGTGTTAATTTTTTTCTGTTAACAAGCAAGGATAGAGATTAAGTTCTCATAACCTTCTTTAAATTTAAAGTGGCCTATTCTAATGAATCATACAAAATTTATTTTGATATAGTTTCTGTAGAATTTTTCACACTACCTTAGAATCTAAACTGCTTTAACTCTTCTCTAGGTGGAGATTTATAGCCTCTTAATTTGCTATGGGACCAATTCATTTTTTGTTTTAATTCAACCAGACTTTCTGCGTATTTAAAAGCTGCGAGACCAGAATCTATTACCGGTACTCCTAACTTTTCTTGAAGCTTATCATACATACCAAACTCTGCTGTACAACCTAAAACAATTATATCAGCACCATCGTTATTTATTGCACTTAAAGAAGCTGACTCAATACGATTCTTTGTTTCTTCTGGTTTTTTTTGAAATTCATGTACTTTTAAATTAACAGATTTAAAAGATGCTACTTTTTCACCAAATCCATATTTTTTAACATTTTCCTTCATTTCGGGTATGCATTTGTCTTCACTCACTATAATTGACACACTTTCTCCTAAAGTAGTAGCTATGTGTAAAGAAGCTTCTGCAGGAGCAGTTATTACCATTTTTTCACTGATTTCACGACTTGCTCTAAGAGCCGTATCATAAAAACAACCTATTACCGTGGCGTCATAGCCTTCATTCTCTGCTTGTTTTACTCTTCTTACTATTTCAGGCATAACAAGTGCTTCGTAAGAATGAAATTGTAGATGACAAGGACCAGTATTGGAATTTAAAGAAACAATATTAGCCTTTGTATTTTCCTCTTTATAGGTATTTAGCATTTCTTTAAATGAGTTATTAAAAATATCTGTATGAATAGGGTTAATAAATAATATCTTTTTCATAGTTTGTTTTCTCCTTTCAATAGCTTTTTTGATAATTGTGATCAACTATTAAATAACTATTTTCGAATATTTTTAATTTATATTAACGCTAATTTCTTTATCCTCTTTTTTAATAATAAACCTATGATAAGAAAAGTACAGTATCATACTGATAAAAAAACCATTTAACGCTGGAATAAAGTAGGGAATTAAATATGCAGATAATCCCCCTATTAACCAAGCAATTATACCTGGCCAATAAAACCCTCTTTTAGAATTTAATTTTCCTTTTGAAATTATAAAATACTCACATATAAGCACACCGGCCACTGGTGATATAAAAATAGATAGAAAATTCAGAAAACCCAAGAAGGAACTAATTATTCCAAATAATGATAAACTTGTCCCCACAATAGCTACAATTAAAGTCCACCAAATTCTACTCCATCCAAAAGCTTTGTTAAGTGCTAATCCAGCGCTATAAGCCGCTACTATATTGGTAGTCCACTGTAATACTATTATTAGTAGCAAAGCAATTGAAGGAAGCCCTAATGCAGCTAAAACTTTAGATATATCCCACGCCTCTTCTATTCCTAATGAAGTAGCTGTTAACGCCATCATAGATCCGACAATTGTTAATAGTATTAAAGGAACTCCAATTCCTACAAGACCTGAATATGATACGTCGGATAATTTTCTTTTTGTCCATCTAGTGTAATCAGGAACAAAACAACAACCTGCTACAAGCCCACCAATCACAAGATTGATTCCCCATAATAAAGAGTGGTCTCCTTCTGGTTGATAAGAGAATATTTCATTTAAATCAAAAATACTAAATACCTTTAGAACACCAAGTATTGTTATTATCAGTATGGCTGGTATACTAATATAATCTAATAATGCCATGCTGGTTATTCCAAACAATGCAGGGATTACAAATAAAATACCTAGTATTACCATAAACAACGGTGTTAAACTTGTTTGTCCACCAAAAGATTGATTTAATGCTTCTGCGGCAATGGAAACTTGTATACCATACCATCCAAAGGCTGGAATAACTGAAATTACCATACCTGTTGCGATATTTGTTCCTTTTGAACCAAAAGCTGATTCGCCTATAATATAGGTGTTTAGCCCCTCTCTTGCTCCAATTAATCCAAGTGGTACATAAAATATAAGCATCAGTATACCAGTTGCTATTAATAGAGACAGTAATGAATCACGAAAAGGTAAATTAACTATCAATCCTCCTCCGGTAGCAAATGACGATATGGCAGCTGTCATTCCAAAATATATAGCAGCAACGCTAACCCAGGACTTTCTATTTTTAAGTGGAACCGGTTTAGTAGAGTAGTCTTTTTCTTTTTGCGCCATATTACTTTTATTCAAAATTATCCCTCCTAAGTGAAATGTGACCCCTGATTGTGACTTAAGTTTAAGTAATAAGCTGAATAGGGGGATACCTATAGATACGAATAATAAAATACTCTCATCACAGTTCTTTTGGTCAATGAGTGTACATAATAGCCTCAAGGAGGCTGATGTTTATATCTTCCTCTCTTTCAGAGTCTTAACGAAAGTAGATTTTGTAAAACTAAAATAAATTAAATTCACTAACTTCTTGAATAGGGGGGGATTCGTAACCTATTTTTTTACAATGAGACCAGTTAAGCTTGTTTTTTAAATCAATTAGAAATTCGGCATACTTGAAAGGTGCAAGACTAGCATCGATAACAGGTATACCTAGATCTGCTTGTAAGTCTGCGAAAAAGCCAAATTCAACAGTACATCCTAGAATAATAGAGTCTGCTAAATCTTTTTCAATAGCTTCGGTTGCTGCTTCTCTAATTTTTTGTTTTGTAACTTCTGGATTTGTTTGAAAATCATGAACCCCTAATCCCAGCGGTTTAAAAGATGCTAATTTCTTATCAAAACCATATTTCAGCACATTATCACTCATTTCAGGTATCCATTTTCTACGTCCTACAATTATTGAAAAATTATCCCCTAGAGTAGTAGCTATATGCATAGCGGATTCTGCGGGGGCAGTAATAACCATATTTTCAACTATTTCACGACACGCCCTTAAGGCCGGATCATAAAAGCAACCTATAATTGCGGCATCGTATCCATCTTCTTCTGCTTTTTTAACAGTTTTAAGCAATTTTGGTATTACAACTGACTCATAACAATTATATTCTAAATGGGTTGGGCCCACATTATCTTGGAAGGAAACCACTTTAACTTTAGTTTCGTTATTTTTATACTTGTTTAACTGGTAAATAAAATCCTTATCATATTCACTGGTGTGAATAGGGTTTATTAACATAATTTTTTTATTCATCATTACATCTCCTTATATTTATAACTAGAGGATAGCTTCCTCTATATTAATAGTTATTTTATACTGTTAATATGCGCTGTGGATTAGTACTTCCTCCAACAGCACCCTTTTACGGGGGACTGGTCATACGAGGCTCTAACCACAGCTCTTTGCTTTATTGGTAATGAGTTTGATAACGCATAGACGTTTATTCTTAAGTAAGGTTACATGGCAAAGAGTGCGTGGACACCATAGCGCCAAAAGACAGAATGGAGTTGATATCCTTGCTTTTTGTCGGCATTGATGTAGCTAAGCATAAGCACGATATTGCGATTTTAGATGATTCTGGTGCTGTCTTCAAATCTCATCTTCGCATGAAAAATAATCGTGAAGGCTTCAAATTACTTAATCAGACCTTAGAAAAGCTTGGCCATGCATTTACAGAAGAGATTTTCATTGCAATGGAGGACACCGGTATATACGCCCTCAATCTCTTCCGATATCTATGTTCTAAGCGCTACATGGTGCACACTTACAATCCACTACTCATCAAAGAATTTGCCAAGTCAGCATCTTTAAGAAAGACAAAGACGGATAAGCGAGATGCGCTCACACATAAGCCCCTAAATGAATTTGGACACTAAGAGTTAATTATAATATACTATTTAGTGTCAAGGAGGCTAACATCATGAAACGAACAAAATATT
>NZ_JAGIKX010000057.1:0-7033 GCF_017874635.1 Virgibacillus alimentarius | reverse complement strand
ACGGGTGCAAGAACTCGAAAATAAATGGGAAGGTGGCCATATCCAAAACTGGGCGATGGTGATGAACCAGCTGCTCGTTCATGACCGCTTGAAAGATCGTGTGTTAAAGTATTTAGAATAACTTACACACTTTAGTTGACAAGCCCGGTATTTGTGAGCATTGTTGCGAATCACATCTACTTTCGTCCCATGATCAGCGCGGCTTGCTTTAAAATATCATTCTCCATTGCGAGGTTTGATTCTCTTTACGAAGCTTGATTAATTCTTCCTGTTCAGGAGTTCGATTGTCCTTTTCTTCAAACGATCCAGAATCCTTGTGTTGGCGAATCCACTTATCAAAGGCAGAATTTGATTTCCCCTTCGATTTCTGTTAATTCAAGTTTATATGGACTTAATGAATCTGTCCAAATAAGTGTAACCTGTCCAGAGCAGGCATAATAGCCTTGGTGGCTGTTCAAGATGTCCTTATATATCTGGCTTCCTGGCTTGTCATCCTGCACGCAATAGCAATAGGTAAGGCTTTCTATGTACCAGATATACGATCCAAATGCATTTTAAATATCAAATGTCTAAATGTTTTCTGACTTTTCATTTTTATGATTTCTAAGCATGGCCGTAAAGGGGATTCTGATAATGTTGTGAATTTCTAATATATCACAATATAAAAATCAATTTAAAAAATATTAATTATAGTAACAATTAGAAAATATAATTTATTCTTTCATTTAAGAATTAATTATGGTAGTATAATAATAAATCAAGTGGAGGTGGAAAAAGTTAAGTAACACTTTAAATTAAGATGGATATTCATAAAAAAATTAAAAAAATTCGACTAGAAAATGAAATGACATTAAAAGAACTTAGTGAAGAAACAGGACTATCTGTTAGTTTTTTATCACAAATAGAGCGTGGGGATTCTTCTCTCGCCATAACTTCTTTAAAAAAAATATCTGATGCATTTAAAATCAATATGTCTTATTTCTTTAAGGAACTAGAGAATCAAAATTATGCCTTGTCCGAAAAAGAACAAAAACCGTTTAAAATAGAAGGTTCCAATATGACTCATGTACGCCTCGCTGGGAAGTTTCCAGAAAGAAGAATGGAGCCAATGATGGTTACATTGCCTCCTAACGAAACATTTATTGAGAAATATAGTCATCCAGGAGAAGAATTCTATTATGTGTTAAAAGGAAAGGTGATTTTTAAAATTGAAGAAAAGGAATATTTCTTAAAAGCGGGAGATTCTATACATTTTCCTTCTGAGAAAGAGCACCAATGGAAAAATCCAACCACTTCGGAATCAGTTTTAATTAGCGTGTTAACACCAGTTATTTTTTAAAGGTTTTTAAATATACCTAGAAAGGATGGGAAAAATGAGAGTTGCAACAGATATCGGAGGGACATTTACGGACTTAGTGTATGTAGACAATGAAGGACAGGTAGAAGTTGCCAAAAGTCACACTACTCCACCAAATTTTGAACAAGGTGTTATTGATGTAATTGAAAAAAGTAATATCGATCAGAAAGCTATATCTACATTCATTCATGGTACAACCGTAATAATTAATGCACTCACGGAAAGAAAGGGAGCTAAAACGGGTTTAATTACGACAAAAGGATTCAGAGATATTATGGAAATTGCTCGTGGTAATCGTCCTGATTTATTCAACATTCGTTATGAAAAACCAACACCGTTTATTGAACGATATCTAAGACAGGAAGTAGATGAACGACTAAATTATAAAGGAAAGGTTCTTACCCCTTTAGACAAAGGTCAAGTAAGGGAAACTATTGAATATTTTAAACGCGAAAAAGTGGAAGCGATTGCAGTGGCTTATTTGCACTCATACGTAAATCCTAAACATGAAAGGGAAACTGTAGATTTAATTAAGGAATTGTGGCCGGAAGTTGCTGTTTCTGCATCCTATGACGTAACAAAAGAATGGAGAGAATATGAACGCACTAATACAGTAGCATTAAATGCATATGTACAACCTGCGGCCTCGACATATGTAAATAAATTAAATGCCAAGTTAGATAATTTTAATACAGACAGTCACAATTTTATTATGCAATCAAATGGTGGTACTACGACTTTTTCCGAAGCCAAAAAGGTTCCAATTAATATGGTGGAATCTGGTCCAGTTGCTGGAATTTATGGTTCTGCTGTACTTGGAGAATTAATTGGCGAAAAAGATATTATAGCATTTGATATTGGTGGAACAACAGCAAAATGCTCTTTAATAGAAAATGGAGAGGTAAAGGTATCCACCGATTATTATATTGAGCGAGATGATAGAAATGCCGGATATCCAATAAAAACCCCAGTTGTTGATATTGTAGAAATTGGTAATGGGGGTGGTTCTATTGCCTGGTTGGATGAAGCAGGATCGTTAAAGGTAGGACCTGAATCAGCTGGTGCACTTCCAGGACCTATATCTTATGGGCAAGGTGGAATGGAGCCAACTACTACAGATGCCAACCTACTAACTGGTCGGCTGTCCGCGAAGAACTTTGACTATGATGTGGATTTAAATTTAGTTAGGGATGTTATGCAAGAGAAAATAGCTAATCATTTTGAAATGACAGCAGAAGAAGCAGCTTTAGGAATCATCCGAATTGCAAATTCCAATATGCTTAATGCGTTAAAATTAATCTCAATAAGAAAAGGGCACAATCCACAAGATTTCACATTAGTAGCTTTTGGAGGTGGGGGGTCTATGCATGCTCCTGCCCTGGCAAAAGAATTAGGCGTTAGAAAAGTTGTAATCCCTATAGCTTCACCTGTTTTTTCTGCATGGGGAATGCTAATGAGCGATTTACGACATGATTATATTAAAACATATATTAAACGAATAAAGGATTTAAGTTTGCAAGAAATGGCCACACAATGGAATGAGATTGAAAATGCTGCTTATCAACAGTTTAAAAATGAAGGAATTGAAAAGAAAGATGTTGTTTTTAATCGTTTTGTAGATATGCGTTATTTAGGTCAGGAACATACTGTAAAAGTTCCTGTTCCAGCATATGATTGGTCAGAAAAAGACCTGCGAGAAATTATCGAAAAATTCCACCGATTACATGAACAAAACTATTCTTTTAGACTTGAAGATACCGAAACAGAAATTGTTAACGTCCATGTTACTGCTTTTGGAAAAATACAGAAGCCGACTATTCATAAAATAGTACGTCACACAACCTTAGAAGAGGCAAAAATAGAAACAAGAAATGTATACTTTGAAAATCCAAAGGGCTGGGTGGAAACAGATGTATATCGTCGAGAATGGTTGCCTGTTAACGAACTTATACAAGGGCCAGCAATTGTAGAGGAAAAGTCAGCAGTAACTGTAATTTATGACGGTCAAACACTAAAAGTAGATGATTATGGAAACTTAATTATTGAAATGGAGGGGAGATAGATGACGGTAAATGAAATAAAAGTCGATCCATTTACACTTGAAATTGTAAAAGATTCACTACTTGCTACGGGGGATGAAATGTTTATTGCATTAGCAAAGACATCGATGAGCCCTATAATATATGAAGTATTGGACTATGCAAGTGGACTAACAGACGCAAAAGGTCAATTATTAACACAAGGTAACGGAGTAACTGGTTTTATCGGAATGCTTTCTTTTATGGTAAAGCAAACACTCAAAAAGTATGGAGATAAAAATGATCTCAAACCTGGCGATGTCATTATTGTTAATGATCCTTATGGTGGCGGTGGTTCCCATTTGTCAGATGTCGGTTTGGTAATGCCGATATTTTATCAAGGTGAACTAATCGCATTTTCTGCAAATAAAGCTCATTGGACAGAAGTAGGTGGAAAAGATCCAGGATCCTTTACAAATGATTCCCGAGAAATTTTTCAGGAAGGACTGCAATTTCCATCCGTAAAACTATACGACGCTGGAGAATTAAACGAAGGACTTGTGGAAATTATTCGAGCCAATGTTCGTTTCCCTGATTTATCGCTTGGAGATATGTGGGCGCAGGTAGCAGCGATTAAAACAGGGGAGCGAAGAGTGAAAGAATTATGTGAAAAACATGGAAAAGAAGTAATTCTTTCTGCTATTACAAACCATTTGGATCATGGCGAAACAATATCAAGACAAGAACTTGCCAAGCTACCAAAAGGTTCGTTTACAGCAGAAGGGTTTGTTGAAACAGATGGTATTGGAAATGGCCCATTTCCAATACAAGTAGAAGTTACAATTACAGACAATGAATTTATTTGTGATTTTAGAGGTAGCAGTCCACAAGTTCCTGGACCAGTCAATTGTTCCTTTACTGGTCTTGCATCTGCAGTGAGAACCATTTTCTTGGCAATAACCAATCCTGATCAGGACGTAAATGATGGTGTTTTTAGACCGCTAAAAATTGTTGTCGATGAAAGATCTATTATGTCGGCTGAAAGACCTGCACCAACATCAAACTATTTTGAAACAATGCTAGGTTGTACGGACTTAATTTGGAAAGCGTTGGCTCCACACATTCCGCACAGGCTTGCTGCAGCACATTTATTATCTGTTTGCTCTGTAACTTTAACCGGAAATCATCATGATACCAATGAGCCGTTTCTAATTGTAGAACCCTCTGTTGGTGGATGGGGAGGAGCTGACGGTCAAGATGGAGCAAGTGGTCAGTTCTGTATTTTAGATGGAGAGACTTACAATATTCCAGTTGAAGTAGCTGAAACAAGATATGGTGTAATGCTTGACGAATATAGTTTACGTATAGATGGTACCGGTGCTGGTGAATATATCGGTGGTAAAGGAGTTATTCGATCTTACAGGGCATTGACAGATGAACAAGCTGCTACGATCACTTATGGTCGAAATAAATACCGCTTGTGGGGCACTAGTGGCGGATATGATGGCTCTGTGAATGAATTTTATATTCATAAAGCTGATGGTGATATAGATGGTCCTTATGGAGTTTATCCACGTTATTCCTTAAAGAAAAATGATGTACTTCAATTGATGACCGCAACAGGTGGAGGGTACGGAGATCCTTTAAAACGACCAGCTGCACAAGTAGCAAATGATGTTAAAAATGAATACTTCACAGTGGAGGAAGCAAAAACTTTATTTGGTGTTGAGGTTGACCCCAAAACATTTGATTATAAAGAACTTGAAATCAGAAATAAAATATGAGGTGAAATACGATATGGAAATAAGAGATCAGGGATTTAAAGATCAAGGTTTGCTAACTGTATTCGAAAGTGAGTCAGATCATATGGTGTTAAAGTTTGGTACTGTTACTATTCCGCCCGGTGTAAGGGTTCCCGAAGAAGGTATGTCAGAACACTCCGAAAATGAGTATTCTTTTATTAAAAAAGGGACACTTGAGGGAGAAAGTGGTGGTAAACCGTTCTCAATCACTTCTTCTATGGCAACTTTCATTCCTGCTGGAGAACAGCATTGGGCAATTAATTCAGGTGATGAGCCTTGTGAAATTGTTTGGACTCTTTTGAAAGAAAAATAATTAGCAAAGAATAGTAGGAAGGAGCGCTTTTCTATTATTTTATATTTGGTATAAATTATACGAAATAAGTCATCAACAATTATCACGCTCACCTCTATTTGTTTAACGTTCTTTGAGTTTAAAAAACAATTAGAACAAGTTTTTATTAGTTTATATAAAGTGAAAATTGGAGTTTAATTGTCCAATAACACACAATATAGTAACCTTTCTAATAAGTATAAACTTTAATTTCAATTTATGTACATGAAAAGAGGGTCAAAAAAACAAGGGAAATATTATGTGAACGTGCGTTAATTTCCCATGTATTCAGTTATTAAATATAATGGATCTTAAATAAAAGTGAAGTTTATGCCAATCACAGAGATAATAAGTCCGTTAAGAGTACACCATCTAGACACATCTCAGAGGGTTCAAGTTATTATCTTTTTAAGCAAACTTTTCTAGTAATTTATAGGCTGAACTGTATCGCTTAAATTTATATAATATACGAGACAAACTATGGAATGTCAATACTGAAGGTGATTTATGAAAAAGAAAAGAGAATGTTAAATGTGCGCATGACAAATAAGCCTATGTGATTTATTTTTTTAAACACTAGACTAGTTTTGATTCATCAAAGGATTGCTTAGATTTCAGTAAAAAAACATAACACGGACAAGCTTTTTAGCTACGTGTGAAAGTGCCACATTGTATTGCTTTCCTTCTTTCCGCTTTTTAACGAAATCCGTTTTAAAGACGGGAGATTGGATCGCAATTAACCGGGCAGCTTGTAGAATTGCCCAACGTAAACTCGGAGAATCACGTTTCACCATTTTGCCTTGTCCGACATATTCACCAGATTGGTAAATAGATGGTTCCAAACCGCTAAAAGCTAAAAGTTGACCAGGATTTTGAAACTGTTCAATGGTTCAGAAAGAATGACACTCCCTAAGCGGTAAGAAATACCTGGAATGGTTAAAATAGGTGACTGAATCTGTGCCATCAAGGATTTAATCTGTTGGTCAGTTTTTTGAATCATATGATGATAAAACCGTATGGTTTCAATCAAATGTATAAGTTCAAAAGACAAACTATCTGACACAGTACCAATAGACTCTCTTGCCAAGTCACGAATTTGTATGGCACGTGATTTTCCGACCCTGTCTCTAGAAGCTTGTTTCAACAAATTCGACAAACTTGTAAGGTGTGCGTTTGCTAGCTGGGTGGTAGATGGATAAGCAACAAACATCGCATACACATATTTTAGATGCAGATTGACAGATTTTACTAAAGATGCCAACTCGGGAAAAACTAAATCAATCACTCGGACATATTGAATTTTTAAATCTGATTGATATTGACCCATCCGGGAACTATGCCGCGTCAATCGTTTGAGTTCCTCGATGGCAGGATCCTACTTTAGGCGGTGAGTCAATCCTGTCTAAGAAACACTTATAAGCAATTGTGAGCGGATTAACCCCCGAATTTTGGACACATTTTCTCTTAAACTAGCTTTTTCTTAGAATTACTTACTTTTTCATGGTGCCCCTTCTTCTTTTGTCCC
>NZ_JAGIKX010000056.1:0-8953 GCF_017874635.1 Virgibacillus alimentarius | reverse complement strand
ACAAGCTTTATTTTAAACTCTTCACTATATTTAGCCATAAAAACACCCCCCGAAAGTTAGATTTAGCACTCTAACTTTCGGGGGTCAATACCTTTCTAGGGCGCTTTTTTTCAGGGGAAGTTTAATATACAGCGTTGTCAATCAGATATAAACAAGCATGGATTTTGTTACGCTTCTGAAGGTGCATTTGCAAACATACGGTAGATAAATGTATTGTTTTTTATTAAAAAAGTTATTATTGATATTGACATTCTGGAATACAAGGTATATATTAGACTCAAATGCATTATAAAACGTAGCTACTAATTGACAGAAAATTATGTAAAGCAAAAGCAATAATAAACATATGCCAATATAACTATACTGGCATATGATATGATGAAGTAGTTTAGTAGAAGTGAAGGTATAAAATACACTTAAAAGGCTTCTAAAATAACAATACCTGCTACAATGTATGCTATACCTCTCAATTTACGAAAAGAAAATTCTTCTTTATATACGATAATATTAAACAAATTATTAAATACAATTGATAATCCGGACCATATAGCGAAGGCTATTCCCATGTTCATGTATTTAATAGACATAGATAATAAAACAATAGCGGTTAAAAATGAAATTACGGCGTATATGGTATATTTTATTTTTCGCATACCGTCTGATTTTTTTACGAAAATATGACCCATAACTGCACATATGGTTGATATCATTAAATAAAATATTCCCATTACTGAGATACTCCTTTCTGTTTAGGTTTCATACTTAAACTAGCTACACCTGTCATTATTAGGACAACACCCATTAATTTCAGTGTAGATATCTTTTCATCAAACACAAAAAATCCTACTAAAAGGACTATAACTGTTCCGAGACCAGCAAATAATGCACCAACTACACCTACTTCCTTCCCTCTAGTATTCCACATATACAAAAGGACAGAGGATAGATAAAATGTAATAGCAATTGTAGCTGGCATTAGTTTGGATAACCCATAAGAAAAGTTTAAAAAAGTTACTCCTATTACCTCACATATAATGGCTAATGATAAGCCAATCCAAAATCTCATAATAAATCTCTCCTCTATCATTCTCTAAAAATGTTTACATACTAAAACTATAACAATCGATTTCAATAATATCAATGCACTATAAAATGTTCGGAATAATAGATGTTGTGTGAAGAGAAAAATGAAATAATTATATTCGCCCCCTTATAAAACCCTGCGGAATTGTATTCTTATACATCTGTGGGGTTTTATAATGACTCTAAAATATATGTTGGTATGTAGAAGGAGTGCTGATAAATAAACACGTAATCTCGTCTGTTTTTAAGACATGTTTAGACCAATAAACTAATCACAAAAAGGAGACGCGAACTATTGAAATAACATTAAATGAGCTTTCTACCAAGGAACAGGAGATGGTGATATACTATTGTTATTGCATTGGAGGGATTTTTGTTATGGAAATACAAACAAAGGAAAAATGTGCGGTCACGAATAAACTAGGTATTTTAATAGGAACTACGATGATTTTAAGTACTCTCCTTATAGCTGATTTTATTTTTAAGGGCGCAGTTTTTAAGCGGCTGCCACAAAGCTGTCAAAATAAAATATCTGAATGGACAAGTAGGTAAGTAAATAGAATATAGACATCGTAAAAGCGAATTCTATTTGTGGGAATAGGTTACTTTATACCTAAATCTATTAGCTGGTCAGTAAGCTAAAGCTACTCTAAGGCCGATTCGCTGTTCAGATTAAATCTACCTATAATCAAGTAGCTCATGGCAAATGACATCTTTCGTTAAACCGTCACCAGGTCTCTTGATTGTCAGTTGGAATCAGGCTCACTTTTTATTTGTCGGCTGAGAGAAGCGGGTTTTAATGAACCATAGACTTAACTTTTGAGATCAATGACTGAAAAAAGTCATCAAATAAAAATGGACAGCCCCCTTCACTAATAACCCAACCAATCCCAGATACAGAACGTTAAACAGATGACAAGCCATTCCAAGAGTGCTATGTTTAATAGAGAGTGGATTTAGGAGTGGTCTAATTTGTTTCGCATAAACTATATTGAACCCCTTGTTATGCTGGCTACCCTTCTTAGGTGGCTTTTTTTGGCGTCAATCACCGGTGTTCTCGTAGGTACTGGCGCAAGTATATTTCTGCAATTATTATTTTATTCCACGAACCAAACAGCACATATCCCGCTTTGGGTCCAACTAATTTTATTACCGTTTGGGGGACTTGTGAACGGTTTACTTATTTATTTTGGTTACCGGAAAAAGCATGCAGAAGAAGATTCTGTGATTGCTGCGGTACATAAACAGAAGGGAAGATTGCCTTTAAAAACATTGCCAATAAAACCGCTTGCTGCAGTTGTTACCCTTGCTTCGGGTGGATCTGCGGGAAAAGAAGGTCCCTGCTCACATATTGGGGGAACGCTTGCCTCTTGGCTAGGACGCATCATGCATCTAAGCCCGCGTTTGCAGCGGAAGATAGTGGCATGTGGTGTGAGTGCTGGGTTTGCAAGTGTTTTTGGAACGCCGATTGCCGGTGCTATCTATGCTGTAGAAGTTTTATCGCTGGGCAGAATACGTCATGATTATTTATTTGCAGCTGTAATTGCTGGGATTACTTCTTTTCAAATAAGTAAAATTTGGGGAATTACCTATGCGTATTATCCTTTAGATTTTGTAGAAGATTTCTCAGAAGCTTTATTTCTAAAGGTTATTATTATCGGTATTCTATGTGGACTTGTTGCTTTGCTGTTTATCGAGATGTTCGAAGAGATGCGTTTGTTTTTCAATTATATACAACAGCGTTTTCGTATATGGCGGCCTATGATGCCTGTTATTGGCGGAGTGGTATTGTCTATTTTAATTTTATTTATTCCTGCCGATTACCTTGGCCTTAGCTTGCCAATAATGGACACTGCATTACGCGGAGAAGATATTCCTGCCTTCGCTTTCTTCTGGAAAGCGTTGCTTGTTGCTGTGACATTGGGCTCGGGTTTTTATGGTGGGATTGTTACACCACAATTCGTCATTGGTGCTTTATCCGGTAATGTTTTTGCTGGAATGCTTGGCGTTAACCCAATACTTGGTGCGAGTGTTGGCATGGTTGCTGTAGTTGCAGCCGCATCGAACACGCCAATAGCTGCTGTTTTTATGGGATTTGAGTTATTTGGGGGTTCGATTGGTGTGTATGTGGTTGGTGCTTGTCTAGCAGCGTATATCATCATTGGGCATCGAAGTGTTTATCCTGATCAGCTTATTGCCTTTTCCAAATCCATCTGGATGCACACGAAGCCCGGAAGTTCGCTTGGAGAAAGGGATATACAAATATCCTATGGCCTGCTGAGAAAAATACAACGTTGGCAGCGCCGTCAAGCTGCGAAACACGGTAGGTTGAAATCGCCCAAGAAAAAGTAGATGGGTAATATGTATTGGCTAATAAGGTCTTCTAAACTTGCTGCTCTTCATTATTTCGAGCGTAGCAGGTTTTTTTATTTATAGAGGGATGATAGTCCGGATTTGTTGTGACACCAATGCTAGGGGTAGAACATACACTAGTGTTGGCGTTACAACCCGGCACTAGCGTATGTTTTATTTTGTTTTGAGGAAATTCATCCCCATCAATTTATCCCTTTCCCAGCGATTCCATAAAAAAATAGCTTTGTAATTTCTTCTGTTAATGGCAGTATGTTTTTTGCCATATCTTTTCGCTGCATGTAATCTTTAAATATTTGAATATAAAGCAAGATGGCTTCATTTGATATCGTTGGATCAACATAGCCCTTTTCTTTTCCTTCATTAAATAAATCAATGAAGCGGGGAAGTGCTTTCTTCGTATACATCTCCTCAATATAATTACTTCCTTTCGTGTATTCTTCCATTAAAGAGTCGAAGAACTCTGTGTTAATTTGGTCCGCTTCTTCCTGTTTATCAAAAATAATTTGTTTAATTTTATCTGGGAAAGGAGCGCTACTATTAAATAATTGCTCATATTCCTCCCATACTTGATCTACATAAAAAATAATTACTTCATGAATTAAATTGTCTTTACTCCCAAAATAATTATAAATCGTTACTTGTGACACTTTTGCCTTGTCTGCTATTTCCGTTATTGAGACTTTTTGAACACCATATTTTTTAAATAAGGCAAGGGAAGCTTTTAATATATCTATTTTCTTCTGTTGCTTGCGTCGCTCAAACCCATTCATTTCCTTTCACCTCAACCTTAGTTTAATAAAAGTTTTGTAATAAAACAATGTAAATAGTTCATAAACTATTGATGATTAATCAAAATTTGTATATTATGAAATATAAGGATTAAAATATTTCATAATTCGCAGGGGAAATGATTCCCCCTGCATAGAAGCAAAGAGGAGGATGAAATATGCTTGTTTTAAAGACAACCAATTTGACAAAAAAGTTTGGGAACTTCACTGCACTTGATGGGATTAATATCGAATTAAATGAGGGAGAAGTTTATGGATTTATTGGACCTAATGGAGCTGGTAAGTCAACGACCATTCGTATTTTGCTTGGTATTTTAAAAGCAACGAAAGGCATGGTGGAAATATTCGGAAAAGATGCATGGTCAGATGCTGTTGATATACACAGGCGTCTTGCCTATGTCCCGGGGGATGTGAATCTATGGCCAAATTTAACTGGCGGTGAGGTGATTGATCTATTTGTTAAATTGCGGGGGGGAAATAATAAAAACAAGCGTGAAGAATTGATTAAGAAATTTGATCTGGATCCAACCAAAAAATGCAGAACCTATTCGAAGGGGAATAGGCAAAAAGTAGCTTTGGTCGCTGCCTTTTCGTCTGAAGCAGATTTATATATTTTAGATGAACCAACTTCTGGACTGGACCCATTAATGGAACAGGTTTTTCAGGAATGCGTATTGGAAGCCAAGCAAGCAGGTAAAAGTGTCTTGCTTTCCAGTCATATTTTATCTGAAGTTGAAAAGTTATGCGACCGGGTAGGTATCATCCGTCGGGGTAAGATTATTGAAACAGGTTCGTTAAACGAATTACGCCATTTAACACGAACCAATTTGCTTGTTGAAACAAAAGAGTCGATTACTTCCATAAATGAATTGAACGGTGTACATGATGTGGTTAGAGAAGAACAGGGACTGTCATTCCAAGTGGATACAGAGGAATTGGATGCTGTGATTAAACATGTAAGTCAATTTGGCATCGTAAAATTGGAAAGTGCACCGCCAACATTGGAAGATTTATTTATGCGCCATTATGAAAACAAAGATGGAAAAGGAGCAGGGGGTGCGTTCTAATGATAGGTTCTACTTCTAAAAATACTATCTCTTTATCTAGATTGATCGTAAGACTGGACCGCATTCGTATTTTTTTATGGTTGATTGGAATATCTATTTTCACATGGATTGTGCCAATTTCCTTTAAGAATCTGTATGCCTCTCAGCAAGAAAGAGATGTGATGGCAGAAACGATGCAAAACCCGGCTATGACAGCCATGGTGGGACCTGGTGATCTAGATCATTATACAATCGGGGCGATGACAGCACATCAGATGCTCCTACTAACAGCGGTTGTCGTTGGATTGATGAGTATTTTGCTTGTGAGCCGACATACCCGTGCGAATGAGGAAGATGGTCGGATCGAAATGATTCGAGCTTTGCCAGTAGGACGCCTGGCAAATGTAAATGCAACACTACTTGTATTGGTTATAGTCAATGTACTTTTGACGTTAGTGATTGGTTTGGGGCTTTATGCATTAGGTATAGAAAGTATGGGGCTAGAAGGATCTTTATTATATGGTACTGCTTTAGGCGCAACTGGAATGGTCTTTACAGGAATCACGGCAGTTTTTGCGCAGCTTTCTGAAAGTTCACGTGGAGCAACTGGTTATTCTATTGCCATACTCCTAATTGCATATCTTGTTCGTGCGATTGGTGATGTGGGCAATGAGGCATGGTCGATGCTTTCCCCCTTAGGGTGGGTGACACAAACGGAGGCTTATTCCACGAATCATTGGTGGCCTATAATGTTAATGATTGGTGTATCCATCATTTTATTTATAGTAGCAAATTATTTAAATGCGATCCGAGACTTAGGAACGGGATTCTTTCCATCAAAGCCCGGAAAAAGATATGCTTCCATGTTTTTACAAAATCCTGCTGGGTTGGCTTTAAGACTTCAGCGTACAGGAATCATTGCTTGGGCAATTGGAATGCTTGTATTGGGTGTATCTTATGGATCCGTTTTTGGTGATTTGGAATCCTTTTTTGAGGGAAATGAGACGCTGGAGCAATTACTAGCTGATCAAAAGGGATATACATTAACAGAACAGTTTATCCCAATGCTCATGATTGTGATGAGCTTACTTTCAACCATTCCTCCATTAATGGTCATGCTTAAACTGAATGAGGAAGAGAAAAAGAATCGGCTAGAACATTTACTTTCAAGAGCTGTTTCTCGTACTCAAGTGGTGGTAGGTTATCTCATCATTTCCATTATGAATGGGTTTATCATGCTTTCTCTTGCTGCGATTGGGCTCTGGGCTGCAGGAAATACGGTCATGGAAGAAGGGCTAAAATTTGAGACAATTTACGGTGCAGCACTCGTATATTATCCAGCCATGCTCGTTATGATTGGTTTAGCTGTATTGCTGATAGGTTTCCTACCAAAATTAAGTCGTTTCATATGGGGTTACGTCATTTATTCCTTCTTCGTCCTGTATCTAGGAGGTTTGTTTGATTTCCCGGGTTGGGTTGGAAAGCTATCTCCATATGGCTATATTCCACAGCTCCCTGTTGAGGAAATGAAATGGCTGCCATTATTCACTTTGACAGTTATAGCTGGTATCTTGATGATTGTTGGGATTATTGGATATAACAAACGTGACATAGAAGGGTGATGGAGCAGTCTCCATTGCATTTTACTGTGTTGAAGTAATGATGTAAGCCTAGTGTCGTAAGATGAGGAAACGATACTAGGCTTATAATTTATCTTTTGAGTTGTTATTCCTTATACTCCACTTTCCCGAGGATATATGCACTAAATAAGCCTGCTGCAAAGGTTGCAACACTTATTAATAGGAATGTTTTATCCGTTGGCCAGCCCGGGAAGACAACAAAAATTGAGCCGATTACAAAGCCGATGATAATAGCAAATGTACCGGTTCGATAGTTAAGGAGAAAGAAGTTGATGATTTTACTCATAAGAACGATTCCACAAACGATTCCTATCCCCGTCACTGCAATAACATCGAGCTGAAAACTGCTTATCCCAGCAATTACAGTTTGGTAAATACCGATAACATATAAGATAAATGATCCGCTAATTCCCGGTAAAATCATCGCAGCACTCGCTAAAAATCCAGAGATAAATAATAGTAGGTAGGTGGACATTGTTCGTTCCATCGCCGTACCTTCCCCTGTATTAAGAAAGACCATTGATCCAACAATAAGCGCTCCAATCACCAATAGAATGATGTGTTTCCACGTAAAGGTTTGTTTCGCATCTGATTGGTGGAATAAATAAGGAAGGATGCCTATTATTAGCCCCAAAAAGAAAAATTGTGTGGGGCCTGTATAGTGTTCAAATAGCCACTCGATGACATTACTTAATAAGAGAATGGCAGCTCCAACACCAACTCCCAAAGGGATTAAGAACCCAAGCTGTTTTTTCCAATCCTTACTAAAAAAACCATTAATCGCCGCAATCAAACGGTCATAAATGCCAAGTAACACGGCAATTGTCCCGCCGCTGACCCCGGGAATGATGTCACTAGCCCCCATCAGCAAGCCACGGTATATATTTTTCCATTCCATTCATACGCACTTCCTTTAGTAATTTCAAATGTTTGTCTTACAGAATACTTTTAATTCTTATTGAGATTATTTCTGATATCTACCTTTTCATTTCATGCAATCCCCTTACTATATATGTAATTCTTCACAAACTAGAAGATGTATATTTGTTGATGGTATCTTCATATCCAATTTGCTAAAATGACTTGCTATTTTCTTGGCTTCATTATTTCACCATCTTTTATTATACAGAAAAGCACTTTATAGAACAGTACTTTTTTCATCTGTTCTATAAGGTGCAATTTTATGGGGACTGTCCCCGTTAACTATTTATATACTTTTCGAAAACATCTCCAAAGTCTTTTTCGTGATACTGTTCACGAGATGACTTTAACCAGGAGAATCCAAATTCGGTCAATTGTTTATACTAATCTGCAAGTTGCGTTTCCGATGTTCTTGAATTTTGTAAGACAGTCATTGCTTTATCTAAACTCTGATTAGCCATATCTAGCACGATACTGTTTTCGTGTGTTTTCTCTGAAATATAAACCAATGCTTTATACAAATCGTTTAGTTGGTCAATTTGCTTTTTATCAACATCAATACTATAGTTTTGAGTTCCCAGTGTAAATTTAATCTCTATATCAAAGTCTTTAGTTAACTATATGTATTCTATTAATCTAATAGTTTACATATAACAGTTTATCCCTTAATTACAATAGTTTAATAGTGTACGTATAAATACAAGTGTACACTTTACATTATTATCTGACTATTATATTATTAACAATTCAAATAATAAAGATAATGAATGATTTTATTCTTAATTGGAGGGCAAAGTCCCGCAGCGGGTAGCGGAAGCTGTGAATAAAGGTATTTACAATTAAGAAAGTGAGTTGATCTACAAAAATGTCAGGTAATAAAAAAAGAGAAACTTATGGCTTAATGGTACAAAAGGGTTTAAAACATATTCCTAAAGTATTTCGCAAGTGAAAAGTGAACCACTTCGCAATTAAATTTTGAACCACCCTAAAATAAATAATTATTCATCAGTTAATTCACTTTTTAACCATTCTTCTGTTTCACGCATTCTAAAGGATGGTCCATTCATATTTAAAACGTGCGATTTATGTGTTAATCGGTCTG
>NZ_JAGIKX010000055.1:0-9019 GCF_017874635.1 Virgibacillus alimentarius | reverse complement strand
TTCAAAAAGCTGCGCGTTCGTCTTATAGATTAGACAAGGTTGTGGAAGATTCTATTGATGCGATTCTTGCCACGTCTATCACCTTAATTCGCACTTTTGACAAATGGCAAGTACATTACGCTATTAAACCTTCGCTTTCACGCTTTTTGCCGGATGGTTAGCTGGTATATGGGTGCGTCCTTTTCCAAACATATTTTCACGCAACGTGTTTCCTTCATATTCCGTTCGGTAAATCCCGCGTTTTTGCAATTCCGGTATGACATCATCAACGAATTCCCGAAACGTTCCAGGGGAATACGACTGCGCAATATTAAAACCGTCCGCATCCCCAATCGTTGCCCATTCTTCAATCTGATCGGCAATTTGTTCCGGCGTCCCGATAAATTTCACCGTCCCATTTCCAAGACCATGATTCTTGATTGCTTCTCGCAATGTCCATTTTTTATTTGGATCTTTCGTGTACATATCCAAATTCCCCTGCACTGCTTCTGTTTCCATATCCTCGATATACTGATCTGGATCATAACGGGAAAAGTCTATCCCGGTGTGACCAGACAGGAGCGATGCGGTCCCCTCGTAACTGACCTGTTCCTTTAGTTCCTCATATTTCTGGTAAGCTTCCTCCTCTGTTGATCCAATAATTGGCAGGATCAATGGGAAAATAAGCACATCCTGCTTATCTCTTCCCTGCAATGTTGTCCGTCTCCGTATGTCTGCTGTATATTTTTTCAGTGCCTCTAAGGAATGGTTTTTTGTAAAAACACCTTCCGCATGTTTAGCAGCAAAATCACGGCCTCTCGGTGAAGCACCTGCTTGAAAAATAACCGGTGTCCGTTGCGGGGAAGGTTCTACTAAATGAGGGCCTGGCACATCAAAAAATTCACCTGCATGGTTGATGAGATGCACCTTCTTCGGATCCGCAAACCGATCATTTTCCCGGTCATAGATGACAGCACCATCCTCCCAGCTTTCTTCCCACAATTTATAGACCACTTCTAAAAATTCATCCGCCCGGTCATACCGAAGCTCCTTTGGCAATCGTTCGGTAAGTCCCAAATTGACAGCTTCACTTTCCAAGTAGGATGTCACCACATTCCAGGCAACCCTCCCATTTGTCATATGATCAAGCGTCGAAAGTTGCCGAGCTAGCGCATAAGGCTGTGCGTAGGTTGCTGATATGGTCGGTGCAAAACCTAAATGCTTCGTTACCGCTGCCATCGCTGAAATTGGAATAATTGGATCATGTGCCGGAAGCTGGACCGCATACTCTGCTCCGGCACGATGGCTATTTTCATAGACACTGTAGGTTCCCAGCACATCAGCGATAAACAAGGAATCAAATTTCCCTCTTTCTAGCAATTGTGCGATCTCCACCCAGTACGTTAACTGATTATGATTAACACCCCCGTCTTTCTCATGCTTCCACAGTCCAGTAGAATGTGGAGAAGGCGAATGCTGAATAAACCCGTTAAAATGAATTTGTTTACCCATGGTGAAAGCTCCTTTCAATGGGGGACCATCGCCTGTCGTACTAACCCGTTAAAGCAAAGGGGACAGTCCCTAAATGTAGTTATTTTCGATCATAAGCATTTAGTGCATTCACGCTATGTGCAAACGCCGATCCGGCTTGTAAAGCAACAGCGACGAAGATTGCTTCTGCTACTTCATTGACACTCGCACCGGTTTTTTTTGCATTTTTTGTATGAAGATCAATGCAATACGCACATCCGGTGGTATGTGCAGCTGCTACAGCAATTAATTCTTTCTCTTTTTCTGTCAGTATGTTCGCTTTTAGAGCCTGTTTGTCAAAATCCGCAAAGGCCCGAAAAGCATCACCTTGTAATGCGCCAAATTCTTTTAATCGTTGAAAATAACTTGTCCGGTACAGCTCATCAGAAGATTCTCCGTCATAAGCATTTAGCGCATTCACCCCATGAGCAGCTGCGGCACCTGCCTTTAGTGCGGCGGATACGAATACCGCTTCCGCTATTTCTTCTTTGGACGCTTCCTGCTCCTTCGCATTTCCTACATGCAAATCAATGCAGTACGGGCACCCGGTAATATGTGCAACCGCAACAGCAATTAATTCTTTTACCTTTACCGTCAATGCACCTTCTGCTAGCGCCTGCTCGTTAAATGAAAAAAAGCTTTTAAAGGCTTCCGGCGCATATTCCCTTAATTCTCCAATCCGTGAAAAATATGATTTTTTGTACAAGGTATCAGTTGAATGACTCACGTGAACCCACTCCTTTTGGTATATGATCTACATTCCACTAATTAAAACAATTATCCCCATCTTAATAATCGGTTTTGACACCATAAAATGTCCTTTTACCCTTTTCCCTAGCAAATCAGGTGCATGCATTAAAAAAACCCCTTCCGATGAGGAAGAGGTTTCATTTATCGACTACGTTCACTCATCTTTCAAGCCAATGCTTGCTGGAATTAGCACCTTGTTATCATAACGGTTGCTGCGGGATCAAAGGACCAGGTTCCTCCCCCGACTCTGGATAAGGAAATATTTTATTTAATTAGTAAGAATTGTATACCATCATACCGAATACAGAAAAATGTGTCAAGTACAAATTTTAAGGAACTGTCCCCCATCACTTTTTTACCAAATAACATGCTGCAGTCCAGGCGGTAATTGGAATGATTAGGCCAACACCAGCACCGGCTGAGAGAATGCTGATCATTTCTGCACTAAATACTTTCGAATTCACAATTTCCCCGAACGAATACGTTAAATCTTTAAACCACAAAATCAATGCCAGATAGCTTCCTAAAAAGGCAAAAAACAATGTGTTCGTATCTGCTCCAAGAACATCTCTGCCAATGCTTAGCCCAAATCGAACTAACTCTTTCCTGCTTGTTGATGGCTGATGATGAAATAGTTCCTGCATCGGCGAAACAATGGAAATAGCAATATCCGTAATCGAACCGATCGCAGTCAGTATGACCATAGCCGCTCCAACCTTGACGAAATCCACCCCAACATGGAGGGAAAATACACTGATTTCCTCAATGACCTCTTCGCCAAATCCCTGAACCTTCGCTTTGGACGTGATGAATACAATAAAAGAGATCAAAATAACAATGGTGATCATGGAAGAAATGAAGGCTGTTTTCGTTTTCATGTTTACTCCATTAATATAAAACAAATTCATACTGCAAATTGCTGTACATGCAATCAACGCTACAATAATTGGATTGACAATTGGAATGGTCATCAAAATCATGGTAATAAGAAACACGAGGAAATTTAGAAATAAGGTAAAAAAAGACCTTACCCCCTTTTTCCCGCCTACAAGCACCATTAACAAGAATAAAATAGCTGCCAGCACCACTTGTACCGTCATGATTTAGCCCTCTTTCGATTAATAAAAAAGATAGATGTATAGAGGCTTACTGGAATGGATAACACAATGCCAATCCCGCCCGCTAACGCCCTGGCTACTTCCAATGAAAGATTCATTGTCAGGGAAAATGTCAATGCCGACCCATTGTTTAAATATAAAATAAGCATCGGAATGGAACCGCTGATATAGACAAGAAGCAAAATATTCGTGATCGTTCCCATGATATCTTTTCCAATTTCCATGCCGGACGTCTGAAGTGCCTTTTTGGAAATAGCATTATTTTTTTCATAAAGCCCGAAGATTGAAGAAGTCATTGTAATCGCAATATCCATGACACCTCCTAAGGAACCAAGGAATAAACTTGCGATAAATATCACTTGATACGGACGTGTTAGGAACTGCATTTCTTCATAACGAAGACCACTTTCCGATGTGGCCCATATTACAACGGACGCAATAAGCAGCGAAAGAAATGTTCCAAGTAATGTTGCCACAATTGCCGCAAATGTTTTTTCATTCAAACCATGAAGGAATAACAGCGAGATGGCAGTAAATAAAACCACACTGATACTGCATAGGAACAATAAACTGATATCCGAATTCTTCACATAGATATCCAACGCATAGGACAGGATCATGGCGTTGATTGCTAGAGCGATGATGGAAAACAGTCCCTGCCTTTTGCCGACAATAAGTAAAATCGCGACAAATACCCATGCTGCTACCAAAACATATTTATCCCGTTTCACATCGATTATCTTGCCAGTTAATGTTGCATTTTTCTCTTTGTCTGTATCCAGCGAAACAAACAAGTCATTTCCAGGCTGATAGGCCTGATCATAAGCCCCTGAAGCTGAATATTCATTCTGTAAATGGATCGTCTCTCCTTTAGCTTCCCCATTTTTCAACTTGGCTGTAATCTGTTGTGTAAATAGCTCATCTGTATTGTGGTGTTGATCCGTCACTTCGGTCTTATCTTCCTGTTTTACTTTAGTGACTTCAGCAATGGGACGATCATAAAATGCATCATTATGATTAACGAACACAACCGACACCACAAAAAGAAACGCCATAATAACATAAAAATAAATGGACCTCGACAACATCTTCTTCACCCTTCCCAAACCTGGTGCCTGTCACTTCCCGAATTTTGTCGATTTATATCGAATTATCGAATCGAAAGGCAGCCAGATCCTAGCACGGTAGCTGATTTGTAGCTCCCCTTTTTCACAAAGACTTTGGCCTTTCCTATCAGAACTGGCACCACCTGGGTCTATCCCTACTTAATCCTGCACTTGGTGCCAAAGGAATGTTTTTTCCATAACATGTTTTCTGGCAAAAATGAGCAAGAAAACAGCAACCAATGCTTCCGCTGCAGGAAGCGCTAGCCAGATGCCAGCTGTACCAAGCATAAACGGCAGGATAAGCAGCATAAGAATCAGTAAGATAACACCTCTAAATAGGGTAATACCGATCGATGGTTTGATATTACCAATCGATTGATAATAAGTCATATAAATAAAATTGATCCCCATGAATAAATAGCCCAGGAAAAACAACTTCAAACCAGTAGTAGCAAGATCGACAATTGATTCGGACTCAATACCAAATATAGCAACAAGTTGAGTTGCCCCAAAATAACCAATGGCTAAAAATAAAAGACCAAGCGATATGCCGGTAGTTTCAGCGATTTTCACTGTCTTTTTGATGCTCTCTGCCTGCTTCGCCCCGTAGTAATAACTAATCATCGGCTGAATCGTAGAAGCAATCCCGATAAACGCCAAAAACATAAACACATGCAAATAATTAATCACGGAAAAAGCAGAAAGCCCGTCCGTACCAACGTGATATTCCATCGCAATATTATAGCCAACGACAAATATTCCCATCCCTGCCTCCGATAAAAAACTCGGAAAGCCAATGGTACTAATGGATTTAATCGAACGCCAATTCCAATCCATTTTAACAAGCTTTAAATTAGAACCCTTTTTTAAAAAATGAAATGTATAAATAAGCAAACCAAAAGCGGTTGCAATAACCGTAGCTAACGCCGCTCCCTTTACTTCCAGTTCCAAAATAAAAATCATCCAGTAATTCAGCCCGATATTTAAAATAGCTGATACAACAAGCCCCATCATAGCCAGCTGCGGGTCACCATCATTCCGTACAAAAATACTTAAGACTGCTTCTAAGGATAAAATAAGCGACGAAAGGAATAAAATTCGCATATAATCCAACACATACGGCAACGTCTCCTGATTCGCTCCAAAAAAAAGCGCCAACGCTTCCAAATTTATGTAGCTAATCACCGAAACCACAACGGTAATCACAGTAATCAGCGCCATGGATAACGTAAATATTTTCCGCGCTCTATCATCATTATTTTCCCCCATAGCAATCGAATAAAGCGTTCCGCCTCCCATTCCAACAAGGAGCGCAAGAGAAATAATGACCGAAAACACTGGAACCGCAATATTCACACTAGCAAGCGCAACAGAGCCAACCCCATTCCCAACAAAAATCCCGTCCACCACCACATTCACCGACATCAACATCATGCCAAGAAGGGTAGGGATAAAATATTGAAAAAACGTCTTCGCTACAGACTGCGTTGCTAGCTTTTGATTCACACTGCCCATCTGCTTCACCCCTTATTCATCGGTTGTATGATACTGCGTTATTCTGTGTACACCTATTCTAATCTAAATGAAGAAAGAAAGTCTAGAAAGAGGGGAGGGACTTGAGGGAGACCTGTGATTTGGAGGGTTTTATTGGGGTAGCGCTTGTCTCGCTCCGCGTTTTATCAGTTTGTGTCGAATTTCGGCTTGATATAGAGGGTTCTGGCGTTCCATTTGCACCAAAAAACCATGTAGAAAAGAATCATTCGTACTCTTTTCTACATGGTTTATAAACGTTTGTTGTTCATTTTTATAATCGCATCCGCTGGTACATTAAGGCTAAGTACACTTCTTTTGTTTCCTCTTCTCTGCGGACATTATAATTCCCGCCTTTTCCAGCCGTTTTTTTATTTTCTCTTGTTTATAAAGCATTTGATTACACATTGTGCGAACACCTCTTTTATTTGTATTCCCAATGTATAAATTATGCTATTCAAAATACAAAACAAGCACTATAAAGCCATTGTAACAGGATTATTTTGGTGCTTGTTTTTGTGATTTTTTAAGTTCATGAAAGCTATCAATCCGCTCTGTACGCTCCAGCATAGTCAGCGTCCCTCCCCCTGCCAAATTATCTTCCCTCAAGCATTGTTTTTGACAGAAGCTTGATTATCCTATATTGTTATGAAACAATTCAAACAACTCCTGTATAGAATGAATAGAGAAAGGGGGGAGATCACGTGAAAAGACTTTGGAAAAAATATACTGCAACGTCACTTATTTTAAAAATAACCGTTGCACTTATTTTGGGAGTCCTAACAGGCTTCATCTTTGGTGAAGACGCCGCCACAGTACTCACCCCTTTTGGTGATTTACTACTACGGCTGTTAAAATTCATGATTATTCCACTTGTCGTCTTCACGTTAATCGTGGGGGTCAATCAAACAAAAATGAGTGATCTTGGACGCATGGGCGGCAAAGTATTTCTGTATTATATCATCACTTCTGCACTCGCAATTATCGTCGGTATCACCATTGCAAGTATATTTAACCCTGGGACAAATATGTCGCTCGATACAAATGAGAACTTTGAAGTTCCGGATAATCCTGGAGTCATCAGTGTTCTGCTTCGTATTGTTCCGGAAAATATCTTCACGGCTTTTACCGAGTTAAATCTTTTGGGAATTGTGTTTACTGCCCTTGCTTTTGGAATTGCGATCTCCGCGCTCCGATCCACAGAAAAGTGGGCAGCCTCCGGGGAACTTGTCTACAACGTTGTGGAAGGATTAAATGAAGCAACTTTTAAAATAATGCATGCGGTTTTGCAATATGTTCCAATTGGTATTTTTGCCATCATTGCCAAAACGGTCGGAAATCAAGGGATGGATACCCTGCTTTCTTTAGGGGATATGGTTTTGGTATTATATATCGCTTTACTTGCTCAAGTCGTCATTTATATGCTTTTCATGCTGTTTACCAATGTATCCATTAAAGATTTCTTCTCCACAGCAAGAACGCCGATTGTAACTGCTTTTGTGACCCAAAGCAGTTCGGGTACTTTGCCATTAACTTTAGATGCAGCTAAAAATTTAAATCTGTCCAAAAGTTTATATAGCTTTAGCTTGCCTTTAGGTGCTACCGTCAATATGGATGGAGCTGCCATCCGCATTGCCATATCAGCAGTTTTTGCCGCAAACATTATTGGGGATCCTTTGACGTATACAGATATGCTCCAAGTCGTGATTGTAGGGACACTCGCCACGATTGGTACAGCAGGTGTTCCAGGTGCTGGGATTATTATGATTGCAACTGTTTTTGCACAAGTCGGCCTGCCGATCGAAGCCGTTGGACTGCTGACCGCCATTGATGCACTTGTGGGCATGGGTGCCACTGCCCTAAATGTAACAGGTGATTTAGTAGCCACCTCCGTCATTGACAAAACAGAAAAAAAGCATCAGGCAAAAACGGTTTATCCCGAGTGATCATAGTACACCCCTACGGGTGCCTTGCATCCCAAGGGTATGTGTCTAAAAAATAAATAACGAACTATGTCAAGGACCTTTCAATTAAAAAGTAAGACAAAAAATGAAAGCAGTTGCATGGCGCGAATTCGGTATTAAAACGGACCCGCGCCATGCAACCTGCTTCATTTAAACCTTAACGAGATACTTTAATAGATTATATAATCTAGAAATATATTGTGAACCCTTACGTCAAGCTAGAACATATTTCATGAATAGCGTATCGGTTTCACGCTATAAGTCTTTCCGAGCTCACTTGGATTTTTCACCTAATAAATCAAGCAGCACAGCTTCTCTTTCGCCGCTTGTTTCATGATTTCCCTTATGGATGCGGTGCCCCCATGCAACAACCCCACTCACTTCATCAATTTTAAAATAATGTTCGTGATCCTCTTTTAATTCGCGCATATCCCCCGGCCTAAATGCAGATGCATCCAGCATATAGGATCTAACAATTTCTATTTTTCTCCTATGAACCGCTATATAATTACGCTGCCCTAACGCTTCGGCCTTCTGTAATTTTTCACGTAAAAGTTCCTCTTCTGCTTGTAGCTGTTCTATTGAATATCGCTTGTAAGGATGGGCCATCGTGCACCCTCCCTTCCCTTATATTTTTGTACTCCAACTAGATTAACGGAAAAAGTTTTCCACCATCACAAACCGCTGCTAAAAGATAACCTGCTTTTCTTTTTTCCTCCTGCACGCGCTCTTATCAACACATATCGCCTCTATCATACCATATCTCTTTCACTTCTTCTTAGAAAATATTTTAATTAGGCTATACAAACGGTCCTTTGTAACAGTGCTTTTTCAAAAACTTGCAATGTCCTTTCGAATTCTCTATCTCAGTTTCAAACTCCGGTTTTCTTCTCCGTAACAAAAAGGCTAACATACAATTTACTTTGTATGTTAGCCTTTTAAATTAATTGCCTGGCGGCGTCCTACTCTCACGGAGGCAAAGCCTCAACTACCATCGGCGCTGGAGAGCTTAACTACTGTGTTCGGTATGGGAACAGGTGTG
>NZ_JAGIKX010000054.1:0-9576 GCF_017874635.1 Virgibacillus alimentarius | reverse complement strand
GTTGATTTTCATGAACTCCGGTTGATTTTCATGAACTCCGGTTGATTTTCATGAACTCCGGTTGATTTTCATGAACTCCGGTTGATTTTCATGAAAAAACGAGTGCCAGTGGCACTCGATTTTTTCATTTCATTTATTAGATTTTTCTTGCTACAAACTGTTCTATTAACTTATGATCCAACTCTTAATCGAACATTAATGGAATAATCCGGTTTCTTGCGATTTTTTCATTAATTTATTTGTGTGCTTATTAACAGGTTGTTTGAAGAATACACCAAATAAAATAAATCCAATACCAACCAACGATAGGAATATAATGTCACGAGTTGCACGACTCCAAACAATACCACCTACAGCTTCACGCATTAAATCTACAGCATAAGTAAACGGTAGAAAAGGATTAATTGCCTGGAAGAACTCTGGCAGCAGAACGACTGGATAAGTTCCACCCGATCCTGCAATTTGCAACACTAGAAGAACAATTGCCATTGCTTTACCAACATCACCAAATACAGAAACAACTGTATAAACAATAGCCATAAACACAAAGCTGGTCAATAAGCCGAATATTACAAACCAAACCGGAGCTCTTACTTCAACACCAATTAAAAATAAATCACCTAAGGTTACAATCAATGTTTGCAGGAGTCCAACCGTAAAAAATGTAAGAAACTTCCCTAAATACATTTGCTTACCTGTGTAAAGTTCTGGTTCTTTAAGATCGGTAGCTAATAATGAAATTAATAATAACGCTCCTACCCAAATTGATAACACTGTGTAGAACGGGGTCATACCAGTTCCATAGTTATCGATTGGGAATAATTTATTTTCATGGAGTTCAACTGGTTCTGCAAAAAAACCGCGCTCTGCTTCCGGATCATTTTTCAGGAGATTAATAATCTCATTGATATCTGTTTCATCTTGCAATTCTCTAATCCGATCTGCTAATTCATTCACTTTATCATTCACATATGGATATTCATTAAGCACCGATTCAAGTGAATCTTTACCCTCACCCAGATTATCATCTGTGCTTGATAGAATTTTACTTACTTCAGGAATTAGCTCTTGGACTTCTACCAAGATATTTCTAGCATCAGAAAGTGTTGATTTTGCGTTTGAAATTTCATTTAATACGGTTGGCTCGATATTTTCTTTATATTCTTTAACAAAATTGTCGATTCTGTTAGAAGTATTTGCGGTTATTTCTTGTAAATCGGCAAGCATGCTGTCTACTTCTTTTTTTGTATCCGTTAAAAAATCATCCACTTTACCAACGTTCTCTTGTATTTCATTCAAATCTTTTTTAATTGTAGCCAGTTTATCTAATGTTTCATCAATCTTTTGGTTCTGCTTCTCTTGAGACTGCTGCAGCTGATCATTAATTTGCTGGTTTATTTCTTCTTTATTTACCGAACCTTGGTCAGGACCCGAATTTCCATCCGGTGAACCACCTGTTTCCTTTTCTTCTTGATCATTTTCCTCTCCGTCTTGGCTTTCTTCTCCCTCTTGTTTCCCTCCTTGTTCGTTTTGTGGAATTTCCACTTCAATTTGTTTATTATTATGTTCTTTTAACTGATTAAGTGCCTGTTCAACTGTTTCGATTCTTTCTGTAGCTTCATTGATTTTTTCATTCATACCATTTTTTAGTTTATCTCCTAAACTAAAATCAATTTCAGCATTTTGAGCTTTTGTAATGAAATCATTAGCCTCTGATGCAATATTTTGCACCTTTTCCAAGTCTTCCTGTATCTGTGGGGCCATTTTATTTAATCTGTTTTCGGCCTCCTTCAGAAACTTATTTGTTTCATCAATAGTCGCTAAACCATCATTTGTTACACCCTCTGCATCAGGTACTAACCCTTGGGCTTTATCGATAACCCCTTGTGCATCATTTGCATCTGACAATGAATCATCAAGTAACTTTTTAATTTCAGGAAGCTTCTCTTCCACTTCAAAAACATAGTTTTGAAATTTTTCTATATCAGGAAGATCTTCTTCAATTTCAATACCAATTTTATTAAATATATCAAAAATGACGCCATTGACTGTTGATATAAATTCACTACTTATTTTATCAACGAGAACACTTGCCCCTTTTTGTGTAATTTTAGGAGCGATAGCGTTAATCTTCTCATTGACATAATACTCTATTTTCGCTTTTTTTGGATTGTCTTCAATAACTGTACCTAAGTTTTCGGAAAAATTCTCTGGAATAACGATGACCGCAAAGTAATCGCCGTATTCCACATTTTTCATCGCCTTATCACGATCAACAAATTTCCAATCCATATCATCATTGTTTTTAAGTGTGTCAACTAATTCATCTCCAACATGAATTTCTTCATCACGGACCGTTGCACCCTTATCTTCGTTTACAACACCTACTGGTATTTGATCTGTTTGTCCATATGGATCCCAGGAAGCTTTAATATTAAGCCAAGCGTAAAGTGAAGGCAGGATTATTAAACCGCCTATCAAAATAGCAGCTACCCAGTTCGTTCCAATATTTTTCATATCTGTTTTAAAAATATTCATGATGTTTTTCATAAATAACGTCCTTTTTATAAGATATTTTCTAAGAAAAATATGAATGATCATTCATTTATCGATAAAATTTTATGTAAGATGTTATTATAGCAATTTTCCTTAATGATTTCCAATCAAATTATTCTCTGCAGTTCATAAAGGCCCATTTTTAATTATTTTCATTCCCAAAATCCCTTTTTATACATAGATTAACATAACAAGGAGGGATAGTGGATGAGTGAAAAGCACAAGCATGAACATAAGAACATAGGCGGAGGATTTTCGTTTATCGTTGTGTTGTTTATTCTTTTAATCATCGTAGGAGCTGGTGGATATAATATTGGCGGCTATGGTGCTGGTGGCTATGGTGGATGCTGTGGATATGGAGGCTATTAATTAAGCCTCCATCATTTATTTTATGCAAACATCCCAGTTTTATATGAATGTAATTAAAACAGGTCTTCCATCTTCCATAACATTCATATTAAATAACTATAAGAGGTACAATCAACATATAATGAAGCATTATTTAGATTTAATCACAAATCTCTGTCCTTATATTATAGGGCAGAGAAATTTTTATTATAAAAAACTTATGATGATCTGCGCTCTGAAGTTTGTTGAATATTGATTTTCCAATTAGCCCCTGTTCCAATTTGATATGCCTTTGCAAATGAACCTTGGTTAATTGCAACCGCTATTTTATCAACCGAATTGACATATAATAAAGGTTCGCCCAAATGACTGTCAGCGAAGGAATGACCAAATACCATACGATGTTTGTATATTTGCTTATTATTATTTGTTATTATTACATCCAACTTATCGCCATATTGAATCCCTGCCTTCTTAAAAAGTGAGCGATCAATATTTGTCCATAGATTACCGAAGCGAACATCAAGAATATCGATAACTCCCAAAAGCATGTCTCTATCAAGACAGGCTTCTTGTTGATATAAAATGATAAGATCCTCCACGTTAATTTTCGGACCAACACCATCAAACGAAATAGCACCTGCTGCTAATCGCGCTCCTGTATACGCGTAAACATCACGCCCATGAAAAGTATAAGATTCACCTGATTTCGGTAATCGATTAACTGTTTCATCAATGATACGAACTTCTGAAATGCCAATATTTTTCTTAATATGTGTGAGTGTACCATTATCTGGTGTTACAATATATTGATTCTTCGATGTTTTAACAACAACACTTAACCGGTCAGAACCTACGCCCGGATCTACAACGGAAATGAACACGGTGTCTTCCGGCCAGTATGTGATCGTTTGATATAGTCGGTAAGATGCTTCCCAAATATTAAACTGAGGGATATGATGGGTCAAGTCAAAGATTCTTAATCCTGAATCTACAGAGATTGCTACGCCATACATTGCATTTACTGCACCATCACTTAGTCCAAAATCAGTTTGAATTACTAAATTATTCATATAATACCTCCATTATTAATGTTTGTAAAACAACTTATAATTATGATGAAAATTAAAAAACCACGTCCTTATCGACAATTCGATAAGGACGTGGTTGGATTTACGTGGTACCACCTTACTTCACTGCATATCTATAATACAGCCTCCATCAAGTACGCAAGTCACAGACTATTGATACTGTGGTATGTGATAACGAGTACCAATTCTCGTCGCAACCTAATCATTTACGCGAAATTTTCAGTACGAAACTCAGAGGCCATTGTTCAGATTCGTATTTTTACTTCTTTTCAGCTACCGAAGCTCTCTGTATAAAATAAACTAAATCCTACTTTCCCTCTTCCATGTTTTTAGCAGATATTTTTAAATATTAAAGTTATTATACGGAACAAACAGTTATTTTGCAAGGATTATTTTCGTCATAAATAATCTAAGAGTTGTCTCCATGCTTCCACTTTCTCCTCAAATGGTTTCGGGGATTACCGTAATATTCACGCTTTTTTAAGGACATTCCCCCAGGCATTGAACCGAGTATGATCACTTTTGGAGTCTTAGGAATGATAGGTGAAAACGAAATAAGTTTTTCAGACATAAACCGTTCTCTCCTCACAAATTAATGGTCATTTATTTATTATTTTCGTGTATAGCCAATTTGATCAGGATATACTATATTATATACCCAGTAGAGAGGAAGTTAAAATTTGTATAAAGAAATATTACAAACAACAAAACATAGGGAGTTCCCCACCCCTAAGCTACCATGGGTAATGACACAAAAATGGGAGCATGTATTATTTATACATTGGCCCGTTCCAAAAAAAATACTTAGAGAACATGTACCTTCAATTCTTGACATAGATACATATGACGGAAAAGCGTGGATTGGTGTTCTTCCATTTGAGGTGAGCGATGTGCGTATTAGAGGACTTCCAAGAATTCCTTTTTACAATTCTTTACTGGAAGTGAATGTAAGAACTTATGTTAAATACAATGGAATTAGCGGAACTTACTTTTTTAGTTTAGATGCAAATAAATTGGCCATCGTACTGGGGGCGCGAATGTTAACCCTCCCATATAAAAACGCAGCCATTAAAATTAAAAAATCTTCGCATATTGAATTCTTATGTAAACGCAGGGAATTAAAAATAGACCCAGCTATTTTTCAAGCAAGCTATAAACCTTTAACTAAAAGTTATTCGAATGCCATTCCTGGAACATTAGCTCATTGGCTCATCGAAAGATACCGGTTATGGACAATAAAAGGAAAAACATTATACCAAGGAGATATTCATCACAAGCCTTGGAGTCTAAGTCCCGTCACAGCGGAAATAAAAAGACACACATTAATTAATTTTTTGTCTGAATCCACTTGCAGCTCCCCGCCAGTTGTCCATTACTCCTTAGCACAGCGTGCTCTTATTTGGCCGTTACGAAAAATAGGTAGCATCTGTACTTAATTCTATTCTTTTTTTTATCCATTCGCCTCTCGTAAACCGAAAAAAGCAGCTCACCTACCCCAAAGTATCCAGCGAGTGAAACTGCTTTATATAGCACTAGTTTCACTCGTAGTTTTTTGCTATCGAATGATTTTGCTCCACCGCTTTCATATTATCTTTAATATAAAAGGATAACAAAAGACCAACAATCACTAAAGCAGTAGACATATAAAAGGATATATTTACACCATGAATCAATTCACTCGGTTCAGCTGACTCACCATTATCTAATGCAGTATTAGTCATAACCGTAATTAATATAGCAGTACCAATAGATGCAGCTACCTGACGCATTGTATTATTCATAGCCGTACCATGAGGGATTAATCGATTAGGCAATTGATTTAGACCGGCTGTTGTTGCTGGCATCATAACCATTGATATCCCTAACATTCGAATTGCAAAGACAACGGTTAAATAGGCAAAGCTTGTCGTTTCAGTTAAGTTTGTAAACATTAAAGTAGTAACCGTTATAATCGACAATCCAATAATTGTTAACCATCTAGCCCCTACTTTATCGAATATTCTTCCGTTAATGGGAGACATAAATCCCATTACCAGCGCACCTGGAAGAATCATTAGACCAGATTCAAAAGCTGTAAAACCTGCCATGTTTTGCATATAAATAGGTAATATTGTTTCAGCACCAATTAATGATACAAAGGCGATCATCGTAATAACAGTCGTTATTGCAAAGACTTTATTTTGAAAGACACGAAACTCTAGAATCGGCTGCTTTAATTTAAACTGCCGTAGTATAAATACAGTAAGTGAAATTGCCCCAATAGCTAATGATAAGATAACAAACGAGTTGGACCAACCGTAATTTCCCGCACTGCTAAAACCATACAATAGACCGCCAAATCCAAAAGTAGATAGCACAATAGATAAAATATCTATTTTGGGAGATGTTGGTGATGTTACGTTTTTCATTACAAAATAGGCAATAATGATATCGATAACAACTAATGGTAATACCACATAAAATAAAGCTTTCCAATGGTAATGTTCGATTAACCATCCGGAAAGGGAAGGACCAATTGCCGGTGCGAAAGCAATAACTAAGCCAATCGTTCCCATTGCAGATCCGCGTTTTTCAATAGGATATAGTAATAGTATCACGGTCATCATTAAAGGCAGTACAATTCCAGCCCCAGCAGCCTGAATCACTCTACCAACCATCAATAATGGAAAATTTGGAGCGACGAGGCAAAACATTGTCCCTAAGGCGAATATCATCATCGAGGTTAAATAGAGCCCTCGAGTAGTAAAGGTTTCTACCAAAAAGGCAGTAATCGGAATCATTATTCCATTCACGAGCATAAAAATAGTTGTTAACCATTGAGCAGTATTTTCAGTAAGATTGTATTCACCCATTATCGGAGGAATTGCCGTAACTAGCAATGTTTGATTTAATATGCTTAGAAATGCACCAGCTAATATTACAGCAACGATCGAAATTTTCTGAACGGGCTGCACGTTTTCTGCTTTATTATGGTTCATTACTTCAGCTCCTTATCCATTGCGTTGCTGCTCATAGCAGTCGAAATAAGCAGGTTTTATTAATTATATCTTTTAAATAAGTAATAATGAAAGGATTGCTACTACTGTATATTTCTTCAAACTTATCATTTACAACTCCTCTAGCGCATTTGAACTCCCCCATATCACAGTATATAATTTTGGCAACCTCATCTTTTTAATTTCATTTAAAAATTCATCATAGCCTCTAGTTAAGGAATCAAAAGCATAACAATCCATACGTTCCCGATATGCTTTCATTATCTGTGTTTTACATTCAAAAAAGATGATATATCCTCCAACATCTGCACAGTTCTGGAGAAGATGTGCTCACACAGATTGATAATATCCAGCAGGAAGCACAAGATATGATAGCTAATTGGGATGGAAGTTTGCCAAAGCCAATTCCAATGGTTCCTCGAGCACTAAAACTTAAAGAATTCATTGAGTGGGAAAAAACTCGTACAACAATCGCACAGGGAGAAATTCCATTTGGGGAGATTTTGAAAAAGTGGAACCGATTCAATTTACGAATAAAACAATATCTTTATTGGCTGTGTTGCTACGTTTGATTCGTACGCATTATTTAAAGAGATATATTTCATACTTAAAGAACATAACATTAAAATGATATAAATACCCCTTAGCTAAAAACCAAAACCAATACTGCAATCATAACTAAGGGGGAAACTACTGTACGTCTCAGTTCTTCGCTTGGTTTGGATGGAATTCGGGATGGATTAGCAATACACTTTTTCCTCCGGCTCCCGGTAAATAATTCTTGGAGAACGGTGGTAATTAGGATTTTCCTCCCCATATTCATTATCAGGGGAAAAAAACAAGACTAATTTCGTAGTAATTTACTTCCATTGATAATAAAGGCTCCATCAACAAAAATTTGATCCCCGTCTCAAGTAAAACATTCTTCGTTATCTTAGAGAAATTGTGATAAACAGTTCCTTGATAAACCTCTAAATTAAAAAAATCTGTACCTCGACACAATTTAGTTTACTGGCTAAATATTCCTTTGTCAACGACTTTTCTCATTATTGCAAAATATAGGAATAATAGATTACGACGTTTTTCCTCATAATTATATACATTACCACTTAAATTTATCTTTTAGTATGTTTAATTAAAACTAAAAAATCCAACTGTCCTAATATAAGACAATTGGATGCTGAATGGAGAGTGTATAAAACTAAAAGATCAGCTTCAATAAAGAAGCTGATCTGTTTTGTTTTAAATGGATAAGCCACTTATGCCGTAATTTGAAATATAAAAAGTTTTTAACCACCACTTCACAAAGTGGGTGTTTGCAGAAACCTTCCTGTCTTCCGCTACCATTTCTACGGCTCGACATTCCAATTTCGATATAAAACTCCCTATTTCAATACTTAGAGGTTAAAACTTCATATGATTACGTACATCGTAGCTTGTGTATATTATTATATAATTTTTCATCAGCAATTGCAATAGTCATATTCATAGAGTTCTTCCATAAGTCCGGAACGAACGTTTATTCACTTTTCTAGGACTTATGGAACATCAAAATGTCTATAAATAATAATACAATGATACGATTTACTTTTCAATGGTAATCTACACCATTTTAAAATAATAGTTCATAAATCTCATTCAGTTGATGGGTGCGGATAGTATCCTTAGCGCTGTTTGCGTAATTAATTTCTTCTTTTAATAACGAATCTAAGTAGTCCACTTCTTTTGCATCTAAATTTTGAACAAATTCCTCCTCAGTTTTGTAGTTTTGCGTTTCAATTTTTTGATAAATGGCTAGTCCTAATTCATCTTTTGTATAATTGGCTAATGATTCACGCAAATATAAAAGTGTATGTTTTATGGTTTTCACCCCGTCTACTTTCACAATTCTTAAATCTTTGTATTCTTTTTCTTAGCGCGGTCTTCAAGTTGCGATTTTGGTTGATGAATTGCTTTATCTTCTGAAAGACCTTGAGAATTTACACTTCTATTTATTCTTTTTTTACTCCAATTATTTTGCTTCTCGCTCACTTTAAAACACCTCCTCTGCCTAGTGTTTCAAAATCATCTCTATCTATTCAGATACTTTATCCATTTCTCTATTCCCCCTAAAAAAAACACTTCTCCTAAGTGTTTACAAATTCATATTCCTAATTTCAACAAAGAGTTCATTAAAAGATTATAATTTCTGTTTTTTTCATATATATATAGTAGGAGGTGGAAATAATGAATAAATTTTATTTTGGCTTTTTTTCATTTCTGTTCTTTATTGTCACTTTTCTCTCTCTGCTTGTAGCTTTGATTAAATAATCTACTTGTAATCTACGCACTTAGTGTGGGGGCACTAGGTGCGTTTTTCCCTACATGTTTATCATATACATATTGGATAGAAAAAATGAATAATTTTTCTACATCAAAGGTATTTTATATATTTTTTCTACTATGAAATATAATGCGAGAGCGCCTTATTTCTTTTGAAAGTCTTTTTTAATAAAAGTAAGCGTAAAATAGTCCACACCTATTTCTAGATGTGGACTAATGTTATGCTTTATTTAGATTTATTTGGTACACGACATTCTTCTGGA
>NZ_JAGIKX010000053.1:0-10806 GCF_017874635.1 Virgibacillus alimentarius | reverse complement strand
GAGGGGTACCCCTCCCAATATAATAAACTCCATACCAACACATAAATGGTTGAAAACCTTGTATCTTATTTTACACATAATTCAGGACTTGACTACCGGAAAAGAACATATATCAACCGGTGCACGGGGATAGCAACCGGAAAAGAACATGTATCAACCGGTGCGCGGGGATAGCAACCGGAAAAGAACATATATCAACTGCTGCGCGGAATTATCAACCGATGCACGGGAACAAATGGACAATTTCAACGGTGGCATAAATTTCAAGCGCATAACCATGGAAAACGAGACATACATTTGTGCATGCCTCGCCTTTATTAAATCATTTTTCTTTTTGCCATGTTTTCTGCGTGGATATTTCGTTCTGCTCCTTCCTTTTCTTTGTCTATATAGGTCAATGTTTTCCCGGTAAACCCATAAAATATAGTTAATAAGGGGCATAGCAAACAAAAGATTGCAAAAGGGAAATATTGTAAGGTCGGAACCCCTAGAACGGTTGTGATAAAGACCCCTGTAACACTCCACGGGACAAGTGGATTAACGACAGTTCCTGCATCTTCGGAAACCCTTGCTAAATTTTTATTTGTCAGACCGACCTTTTTATATTGGGATTGAAAAGATTCGCCGGTTAATAGGATTGATAAATATTGTTCCCCAACAAGAACATTAATACCGATTGCAGTGAGTGCCGATGTTAAAATCACAGATCTTACTTTCTTTAGCATATTTTCAATGGAAGCAAGCAATCTTGGCACGATTCCTAAGGTAAATAGCAATCCGCCCATACTTAGAGCAAGTAAGACAAGACCGATGGTAAATAACATATCCTCTATGCCGCCCCGGGTCAATAATTCGTCTATTTCTGAGACGCCTGTTTCAGAAACAAATCCGCCGAATAAAACACCAAACAGGTCCCCAACCGGTGTGGCTCCATTAATATAGGAAATTGCAATGGCACTAAGGGATCCGGCAGCGAGCGCCAGTAATGCAGGCGCTTTCATTATTGAGAAAATTAACAAAACAACGATTGGAATGACACCATTATACCAATGAACAAGGCCTGTATCCAGTAATCCTTGCTGAAATTGTTCCATTTTTCCGAAATTTGTATCTGTAAGTTTAGGTGATAATATAGCGAATAAAATAAAGGTTATCACAAATGCTGGGACTGTTGTCCATGTCATGTTTTTGATGTGTTCAAATAAGTCCACTTTTAATATGGATGAAGCCATATTTGTCGTATCGGATAGTGGTGAAGTTTTATCACCAAAGAACGCACCTGATACGATCGCACCTGCTGTAATTGCAAGTGAAGCATCGATTGCGCTTGATATTCCGATAAAAGCAACGCCAACTGTTCCTACTGTTGTCAAAGAACTCCCAACACTCATACCTACAATTGCTGTTATGACAAAAACAATCGCAAAGTAGAAGCTTGGTGTCACTAGTTCAAAGCCAGCGTAAATAAGGGTTGGAATCGTGCCTCCCAGCATCCAGGAGGCAATTAAAATTCCAATAAAGAAGAAGAGAAATACTGCAGCCATGCCGGCCTTGGCACCTTCCGTTACTCCTTCTTCTAAATCTTTATATGGCACTTTCTTTATCAGTCCATATACAACCAGAAGTAAAAGTGAAATAGCTAAAGGGATATGCGGAGGTGCATCATAAATGATGATGCTGGAACCCATGATGAATAGAATTGCGACTGTTATCAATACTGCCTCAGATAAAGATGGTACTTGTACAGGTTTAATTCGGAACATAAAAAGTCTCCTTCATTACTTTTATACTTTCGCAGTCTTCTTAGGTGGTGGCATATGAATCGCTTTTTCTTCCAGACCTTCCACGGCTTCGAGTATCGTCTCATTAAAACTAGGATGCGGGTATAATGGGAAATTTAAATCTTCGTCTCGTCCTACCATTTCAAGAGCAGTTACAGCCGTGCTGATTAATTCAACAGCTCCCGCTCCAATTGCATGGAATCCCAGAAGTAAATCTGTTTCTTCATCTTTAATTATTTTCGTTATTCCACTCTTTTCATTTGTAATCATTGCGTAGCTATTGCCGCTATTTGCAAATTGGCTCGTTTTCACTTTGCACCCTGCTTCAACAGCTTCTTCTTCGGTTAATCCAACTGACGCGATCTTTGGAATACTATGAACAATTGTTGGAAGGAAAGTTAGATCAACTTCACTGTTTAGTCCAGCAATGGTCTCAGCAGCTACTTTTCCTTCTTTAATCGCTTTCACTGCAGAAGGTGTTCCTTCTGTGATATCTCCTACGGCAAAAAGCTTGTCCAACGATGTCCGCATTTGTGCATCTGTTTCAACGAGACCGTCTTCCGTCATTTTAAGACCAAAGCGTTCCAGTCCTAATTCGGCTATGTCTGCCTTGTGCTGCGTAGCTACATAGATATGCGTACCTTTTAAAGTTTCTTCTTTTCCATCTTTAGCAAGTCGGACTTCAACGTCATCTTCAGAAGCATGCACTTCCTCCACTTTAAATCCGCGATGCACTTTAATTTTTTGTTTCTTTAAAATACGCTTTAATTCTCTGTTAATAGACGTATCAAATGAAAAATCATCTGTTTCATCTAAAATCATTGTTACATTAGCACCGAGATTATGATAGCTAAATGCAACTTCCAGTGAAATATAATTACTGCCATATACGATTAAATCTTGTGGCATTTCATCTAGATTGTAAATTACATCAGAAAATAAAACACGGTCACTTTGCTTAGGCAAAAAGTCAGGTTTTATAGTTGCACTTCCTGTAGCAATAATCGCATGGTTAAATTCATACACGTCAAATTGATGACCATTCTCAACGCCAATCTTATTCTCTGCTGTGAAAGTAGCTTGTCCTTCAATGATTTCAATTTTATTGGCTGCACATAAAGCCTCTACACCTTTTCTGAGTTGTGCAACTGTTCTGTCTTTATATTTCATTAGTTCATGAAAATCAAAAGTTGGCTCTCCTATATTGATGCCAAGTATGGATAGATTTGGAACAGAGGCATATTCCTTTGCTGCGTGTGCAAAGACTTTTGAAGGAATACATCCTTCATTTAAACAAACGCCTCCCATTTTTCCTTTCTCAATGATGGTTACATCAAGTCCAAGTTGTGCAGCCCGGATGGCGGCATTATAGCCGCCAGGACCGCCGCCAATAATGACTAAATCTCGGCTTTCTGCAATTTCTCCTACAACCATTTAAACCAACTCCAATAGTAACTTTTTCGGCTCTTCCAGTAATTCTACAAACCGATTTGTAAACCTTACAGATGCTGCGCCATCAGCAACACGATGATCAAAAGAAAGCGACATATTCATCATGGAGCGGATTGCAATCTCATCATCATCCATGACAACAGGCACTTTTTTCGTTTTATGAAATGCCAAAATACTCGTTTGCGGATGATTAATAATTGGTGTAGCTCCCATTCCGCCAAGTGGCCCAACATTACTAATCGTAAAGGTGCCATTTGCCATTTCTTGAGCACTTAATTTTCCTTCTTGCGCTTTTTTCGTTAGATCTTTCATTTCTGTATGAATTTCACGTAGTGATTTTTGATCCACATTTGGAAGGACTGGTACCAACAATCCTGCTTCCGTATCTGTAGCAAGACCAAAATTATATTGTTTAAGTAAATGAATGACTTCATTTTCTTCATCAAGTCTTGCATTAAAGATTGGATGCTCTTTTAGTGAGATAGCTAGCGCTTTCAAGAAAAATGCTACAACGGAAATGTTATCCCCAGATTCTTTCAATTCTTTTCGCAATTCAAGCAAGTTTGTTAAATCTGCTTCCTCAAAATGCGTGACATGTGGGATAGTCTGCAAGGAATAGCTCATATTTTTTGCAATTTGTTTCCTGATTCCTTTAAAAGGAATTGTATCGCTTGCTTGTTCTTTTTGATTTGCAGCGGGGACACTCGCCGCAGCAGCTTCCTGAACTCCCGCTTTACCCGCTGAACCGTTTACAAACTGATACACATCTTCTTCTGTCACACGGCCGGCAGGACCTGTACCTTGAATCTCTTCTATATCTACCCCTTTATCACGTGCGATTTTTCGTGTATATGGGGCTGCTAGGACACGGTTATGCTTTTTCTTAGTTGAGGTTTTCTCTTCGACTGGTTGTGGAGCAGATTGTTTTTCCTGTTTTTTGGGTTCTTCTGCTTTTTCCGGAGGACTGTTTTCCTCGCCATTATCAATTTCCATGATAGGTGTCCCGACAGTCACGACTTCCCCTGTATTAAAGTGAATCGCCTTGACGGTGCCCGCAGTTGGAGATGGGATTTCTGCGACCATTTTATCTGTTTGCATCTCCACAAGCGGTTGGTCAACAGTTACCTCATCGCCAACTTTAACAAAAAACGTTAAAATTTCTCCTTCATTCATTCCTTCTCCAATGTCATGAAATTTTACTTCCATTGCTTGTTCTCCTCCTAAAAATCAATTACTTTTTGGATCGCATCCTGCACTCGCTGAGGTGTTGGCAAATAATCATTTTCCAAAGCAAACAGTGGAACTGGCACGTCAAACCCTGTTACACGTTCAATTGGAGATTTTAAGTATAAAAAGGCTTTGTCATTAATAACGGATGTGATCTCACTTCCTACCCCGCCAGTTGATTGTGCTTCATGAACGATGACAACGCGACCTGTTTTTTGGACGGATTCTGCAATGATATCTTTATCTAATGGATACAATGTACGAAGATCAATAACATCACAGGAGATATTTTTTTCCTTCATTTGCTCGGCTGCTTTTTTAGCGATCGGAACCATTGCTCCCCATGCAAGAACAGTTACATCCTCACCTTCGATAATCCGCTCCCCTTTTCCTAACTCAATGGAATACTTTTCAGTAGGTACCTCAACACGCTCACCGCGATAAAGACGCATTGGCTCTAAGAATAATACAGGATCAGGATCTTCAATCGAAGCGACAAGCAATCCTTTTGCGTCATAGGCGTTTGATGGACAAACAACTTTGATTCCTGGTAAATGGGTAAATAAAGCTTCAATACTATCTGAATGAATTTCTGGTGATCTTACCCCTGCACCATACGGAGCACGAATAACCATTGGTAAATGATAATGGCCCATTGTACGTGAACGTGCACGTGTAACATGTGTTGCAATTTGTTCATACGCTGGATAAATGAAACCAAGGAACTGAATTTCTACAACCGGCTTCAATCCATTAAGCGCCATTCCGACAGCTGCACCCACAAACCCCGCTTCACTTAGTGGTGTATCGACCACTCTTCTTTCGCCAAACTTTTCCTGCAAGCCATCTGTAGCTCGGAAAACGCCTCCATTTACACCAACATCTTCACCAAGCACTAGGATGTTTTCATCATCATCAAGCATCGTTCCTAAGCCATCAGTAACCCCTTGAATCAGTGTCATGGATTTAGTTGTTTCCATTGATTCATTCGCCTGCTTCTCTAACATCTTTGCCATTATTTTGTCGCCCCCTTTAAGATTTCCTTTTGCTCTTGAATCGTCCAAGTTGGCTCCTTGAAAACATAGTCAAACATATCAGCAGGATCAGGTTTCTGGAATTTTTCCATTTCTACAATTGCGTCATCTAACTCTACTTCAATTTCCTTTTCTATTTTTTCAGCCCAGTCTTCATCCCACATATCATGATTTTTCATAAAACGTTCTAATCGTAAAATTGGATCCAATTCTTCCCGTTTCTTCTCTGTTTCTTCCTGATTGCGGTATTTTGTAGGATCATCAGCAGTTGTATGAGCACCGAAACGCCATGTTACCGCTTCAATTAAAGTTGGACCTTCTCCGTTCCGCGCTCTTTCAAAAGCTTCTTTTACTGCGAAATGCACAGCGAAAACATCCATACCATCTACACGTACTCCCGGTATGCCATATGCCTCTGATTTTTGGGCAATCGTTTCAGAATTCATTTGTTTTTCAATTGGAACAGAAATGGCAAATCCATTATTTTGGTTAAAAAATACAACTGGTGCCTGAAAGACACTCGCTATATTAATACCTTCATGAAAATCCCCTTCTGAAGTCGCACCGTCACCAAAATAAGCAATCGCTACATTATTTGTTCCTTTATACGTTTCTGCCATTGCAGCACCTGTAGCATGTGGGAGCTGTGTCGCAATTGGAACAGAAGCAGGATAAATATTTTTTTCTTTCGATGGGACGGAGCCTTCCACACGTCCGTTCCAATAAAGCAATACACGATCCATTTCAGCTCCAAATGTTAATGTAGCCCCGTGATCACGGTATGTTGGAAACATCCAGTCTTTCTCTTCAAGAACTAATGCACTTCCTACTTGTGATGCCTCCTGTCCTTCAAAAGGCACGTAGGTTCCAATTCTTCCCTGACGCTGCAGAGCTTTCCCTTTCCGATCAAAGGTACGAATTCGTAGCATATGATAATAAAATTTTTGTGCTTGTTCCTTCGTTATTTCCTTTTCATATTCCTTTGAGACGAATTTACCGGCCTTATCAATAATCTCCATCATTGGATACTTTTCCTTCATTTCATTCACCCTTCACGAATTATTTTTGGCTTTTACCCACGAATATTCCATTTTGGTCTGCGATCACGAGCGAAGAAATTGTTTCTGTTTCGTTGTTCATCGATGGTTTGCTGACATTTTCTATTTGCTGCTTCTTCTGTTGTAATATCTGCTAGTTTCGCTTGTTCATAGATTTCTAGAAGAGAGTCATAGATTGCTTTGGTCTTAAGTAATACACGTTCTTTATTTGGTTCATATAGCTCATCAGCAACTTGAATTAAACCACCTGCATTTACAATGTAATCCGGTGCATATAAAATACCTTTATCTGCAAGTACTTGTGCATGCGTTTTGGCTTTAAGCTGATTATTTGCTGAGCCTACAACAGCTTTTACTGTTAATTGAGGAATGGTTTCATCGTTGAGAACCGCGCCCATTGCACAAGGTACAAAGACATCTGCATCCACACTGTAAATTTCGTCACTTCCTACAACGGTTACAGAACCGCCTAATTCTTTTGCCTTATCTTGGATCGATTCAAGTACATGTTCATGAATATCCGTTACAAATAAATCTGCTCCAGCTTGAAGTAAATGCTCTGCTACTTTATAACCTACTTTTCCTAAACCTTGAATCGCATACGTTTTTCCTCCAAGACTGTCATCACCAAAGACGTGCTTATTTGTTGCTTGGATGGCATATACAACACCTTGAGATGTTGGTATGGATGAATCACCGCTTCCGCCATATGCTTCAGGAATTCCATTAATGAAATTCGTTTCTTTTAGTGCTTGAACAAAATCATCCATGGTTGTTCCCATATCTGTTCCTGTATAGAATCTACCATTCAATGAATCGACGTATTGTGCAAACTTACGAAACATCGCAGGAGTTTTATCTTTATCCGGATCTCCAATAATTACAGCCTTTGCACCGCCAAAATCAATATCAGCTGCTGCACATTTGTATGTCATTCCTTCAGATAAACGAAGTGCATCCTCAAGTGCGTCATCTACATTTTCATAAGGGTACATCCGCGTTCCACCAAGACCTGGACCGAGGGTTGTATCATGAATCGCAATAATAGCTTGCAAACCAGTGATTGGGTCATTACAAAAAACGACCTGTTCATGCCCTGCTATTTTTTGAAATATATCCTGTTCGTTCTTTTTTGCTAGTTGTTTCATCACACACTACCTCCAGTTTTTTACTTTTATTCCCATGTATTCGCTTTCATCATCTTACATAAAATAGTCGATCTAAAATCGATAAAATCTTTGCTTTGTAAACGTTTCATTTTTAAGTATATTCTGTTGACTGTTAACTGTCAACTGCAAATAGTAAATAATAATTGAAAAAAACGAAGGATTTAAAAAACTTTAACAGAATAGAAACGACAAATTAGAAAACGCTTTCATTTTCATGCACTTTGTAGTCTTCAACGACATTGCAACGGATCAGCATGCATCGTTACTATGATCCGTTACAGTGCTGAAAGGAATATTTATTGCAGTTGAAGCAATTCATATTTTTTAACAAGATCAAAATGGTGTTGCTCATGAATAGCTAGCAAATGGATACTTTGGATCAGATTGGGGTAATAGGCAATTGGGTCGGGATAACGTATATGTCCGGCAACATTTTCCTCCATACTTTCGATCACATCCATCAGCTTTTTCGTTTCTTCCTCAAGCAATTCCTGAACGTCTTTGAAGCGATAATCCTTTTTCAAATCTTTAGGTGGTACAAGTAGAGATGGTGCGGACATTGACCTCTTTTTCTTTTCCTTATATTCTTTGTATATGTTATGTATTTCAGATTGATAAGGTTTTTTCTTCCGTAAATGGGCAATTGGTAGCATAACCGGTATATATAAAACAGAAAACCTTCTGAACAGTCTTACTAATAAGACTAAGTGATACAGCGTTTCGCCGATGGACCATTTATCCGGTAAAGGCCTCCTCCATGCATGTTTAAAATCCAAACTGCAGTCATTATAAAAAATTTCCCGCTGCTTTTTTAACTGTTGAAAGTGTCGATTTATTTCTTTGCTTTTCAATCGTTTCACCCCAGAACGGATAGATAGAAACAACCAGGTAATTATAGAGCAACTGGAAAAAGCTACTTCCTTCTTAATAATGAGCGATCGATGGATGATAGAGAGTTTTTCCCGCACAGCGCTAACGTCAAATCGATATCAGCTGCCAGCTGGCGTAGAACTTGCTCTACTCCTTCTTCTCCAGCAACTGCTAACCCATAAATATATGGTCTGCCAATGAGTACAGAAGTTGCTCCCAGGGCGAGTGCCTTTAAGACATCAGCACCTCTTCTTATTCCGCTATCCATTAAAATAGGTACTTTATTTTGTACTGCCGCTACGATCTCTGGCAATGCGTCAAGGGCCGCAACCGAACCATCTACTTGTCTTCCACCATGATTAGAGACAATAATGCCATCAACACCGTATTCTAATGCTAACTTTGCATCATTGGGATGAAGAATTCCTTTTAACAAAATAGGCAAATTCGTATGTTCACGAATAAATGACAGATTATCCCACGTTACTTTTGGGTTTCCAAAGATTTGGCCCCAGTAATCGATTGTGGTCTTCATGTCAGATTCCGGATCACATCCAAGTTTCTTGCAAAAAACAGGGTCAGTAAGATAGTTTCCTATGCCTTCCCCTAACATAAAAGGAAGATAACTATTTGTGAGATCACGTTCTTTCCATGGTGTGACAGGAGCATCTAATGTAATGACAATTGCCGTATAACCTGCTCTTTCTGCGCGTTTTAGAAAGCTGGCCGTTATCTCGGGGTCTTCATTCCAATAAAGCTGATACCATTTCGGGCTTCCATCAGCAGCCGCAGAAATTTCTTCCATCGGTTTTGATGACACCGTACTTACGATCATAGGAACTCCCATTTTAGCAGCTGCTTTTGCAACCGCTACCTCTCCGTCCGGATGGATGATCGACTGCAGACCAATTGGTGCTAACATAAATGGATGAGGAAATGTATGACCTAATAAATGAACCCTTAAATCACGGCTACCTACATCATTGAGCATACGTGGTACAATCTGCCAGCGTTTAAATGCATCTCGATTATTATGTACGGTTTCTTCTGATCCAGCCCCGCCTGCTACATAATCAAAAGAGTGCTTTGCTAATAAATTATTTGCGGCTTTTTCCCAGTCTTCAAACGAAACTGGCAAACGTTTCTGTTCTGGGGAAAACATTCCCTCATAAATTTGATTTTGAACTTCATTTCCTACACTGGCCAACGAATACACTTCTTTCTTTTAACTTTTTTAAACGAAAAACTCCATTTAATGAAATGATATAATTTTCTGTATTTTTTGTCAACAGTTAACTAAAAGCTTGCAAATTATTTTTAAAAATAAAATCTTAACCCTTTCAAACTGGATTAAGATTCTTTGTTTTCTATGATATTTTAATAAAGTATTAACCAATATGCATGAGTACACCATCTAAAGCTCTTTTAATATGAGCATGCATGAACTTTACAGCTTTTTCCTCTTTTTTCTCACGTATTAATTCATAAAGATGTTCGTGCTCCTCAATAAATTCCGGATAAAAATCTCCGCCTACCATACTTTTACGCATATAATGAATTTTCGTCTTAATGGTATCCATCAATTCAATTAACTGTCTATTTTTTGAAGCCCCAATGATAATCGTATGGAATTGCTGGTCTAATTGCCCAAGCTCTACCCCATGATCTGGTACTTCTTTCGTTTCTTTTAAATTAACGGCTAATTGCTCTTTTTCCGCCTCTGAAATATTTTTAATCGCTAGTTGAATTGCAAGTGTTTCCAAACTTTCACGGCACTCAAATAAATCAATAACATCCTGTACATGCGGCTGATAAACACGAACAAATCCATCATTATAATTAAGCAGTCCATCTTGAATAAGCATACGGATTGCTTCTCTGACTGGTCCTCTGCTAATGCCCAGCTTCGTAGCGATCTTTGATTCCACCACACGTTCAGACGGCTTGAATTCACCATCCATAATGGATTTTTTTATAATATGATATGCTTGAAGATGAAGTGATTCAGGCTTAACAATACCACTCATCATCCCACCCCCTGTTAATAACTTATCTATCTGACTTGTAAACAGTTTACATCATTCCGGCAAAAAAGGAAATACTGGAAAATTAATTGACGGAAAAAATCGAGTAGGTGACTAACCATTACTTGGTTAGTCGACCTCTCACACCACCGTACGTACGGTTCCGTATACGGCGGTTCAATCTCTTGAGT
>NZ_JAGIKX010000052.1:0-10943 GCF_017874635.1 Virgibacillus alimentarius | reverse complement strand
TTCACATAAAAACAAAAGAAAAAACGGTTGCGTTTATCATTTATTGATAAACACAACCGATTTTGTTTATTTGGGGCTAGTTATGTCCCAGCCTCCTTATTTCATATTCTTAAGAATGAACTGTCAGATGTTTTTCTAATTCATTCATAAAATTATCAAACATGCCTAAATCCATTTGTTGTGCAGAGTCAGAAAGAGCTACGGCTGGGTCTGGATGAACTTCTGCCATAACTCCATCAGCCCCAATTGCAAGTGCAGCTTTAGCTGTTGGTAAAAGCAAATCTCTTCGACCTGTGGAATGTGTAACATCAACCATAACTGGCAAATGCGTTTCTTGCTTTAAAATCGGTACTGCTGAAATATCTAGTGTATTTCTTGTTGCTTTTTCATAGGTTCTAATTCCTCGTTCACATAAGATAATATTACTGTTTCCACGAGAAATAATATATTCTGCCGCATTAGTAAACTCTGATATTGTGGCTGACATTCCGCGTTTAAGCAATACTGGTTTATTAACATCTCCAGCTGCTTTTAATAATTCAAAATTCTGCATGTTTCTTGCACCAATTTGAATAATATCCAGATAATCAACTGCTTTTTCTATATCTGCCGGATTCACAATTTCACTTATTACAGCTAAGTCATACTCGTCTGCAACCTGTTTTAAAATTTGCAGTCCTTCTTCACCAAGCCCCTGGAAATCGTATGGAGAAGTGCGTGGTTTAAAAGCTCCACCCCGCAGAAGTTTAATACCTTTATTTTTTACAGCTGCAGCTACTTGAGCTACCTGTTCATAACTTTCAACTGCACATGGCCCCATCACATAATGTGGATTACCATCACCGATTTGTTCGCCTTTTACATTAATAATAGTATCTTCGGATTTCTTCTTACGCGATACAAGCAATGCTTTTCGATGGTCGTCCTCTTGAAGCTCTAAACTTGCCTTGAAAATTTCTTTAAAAATGTGTTCAATTGTAGAGTTTTCAAAAGGGCCATCATTATGTGTTGTAATTTGATTAAGCATATCCCGCTCACGAACAGGATCAAATCGCTTCATACTTTGCTTTTCTTTTACTTCACCTATTTGCTGAACTACTTTTGCTCGTTCATTAATTAAATCAAGGATTTGTAAGTTTAAATCATCCATTTGATTTCTTAAAATTTCCATTTCATTGTTTGTCATTATAGATGCCCCCCAGCACACATTTTTAATAATTTAGGAACCATTATAGCTCAAAGAATTCATTTTGTCATCCAAAATTTCAAAATAAATTAATATTCTTTCACTTCCGATTATTTTAATAGCTAATTTAATGTAAGCATCTGGAAAAATGAAATTAAAAAAACCAGGCTAAAGTTTTCTAGCCCAGTTTTATAGAGGAAACTACTGTTTTACACTTTCAGCTGTATTTTCAAGTTTCTCCGCAGCGGTTTCTACCTTTTCAATCGATTCCTCTGCTTGTTTTTTCTTTTCGTCCAATTTGTTTTGTGTTGACCTTGCAAGATCTTTTGTCTTATTCGTAACAGTTTTAGTTAGCTGAGCTGTTTGATCTACAGCTTTTCTTCTTAAATCTGATCCTTTTTCCAACGCCTTACCTTTAAAGCCGCTTCCCTTTTCCTGTACAATTGTCTTCCAGTTGTTTGCGCGGTCTTTCGCTTGCATTGCGCCTTGATTAAGATTTTCTCTTAATTCTTTTCCTGATTTTGGTGCAAATGCGAGTGCAACACTAGCACCTATGATCCCACCTATTAAAGTTCCAATAATAAAGTCTTTACTATTAATATTATCCTCCATATTATCCCTCCCAGTCTTATTTTTAAGTTTTTTTACTTCTTTTTCCACAAATTCAGTACTGCCGTTCCCCATTTTACTGCCTGTGTAGCTTTGTCTTGATTTTTGGAAGCTGCCTTCGTTATATTGTCAGATATCTGACTTAAAGATTCGTTAAAATCTTTAACAGTTTGTCCAAGATCTTTCGCGCCATCAAAAACTCCATCTAATTTAGATGATTTATAATTGATGTCATCCGCTAATTTGTTTGTTTTATTTAATAAATTCGTTGTTTCCGCAGTTATACCTTCCATCTGCTTCTCAATACCTTCTAAGGTACCAGTAACATTATTCATCGTACGTTGCGATGCTTTAAGTGTCTTTACTAAGTATACTACCAGTACAGCAAAAGCAACGGCAAAAATTAATGCAGCAATGTATAACATAATTATCATCGTATGATCCACTCCTTCGATCCTATAGTAATGTTGATAGTGAGACTGTGTTATTTGATAGTACACGTTCAGTATTGCGTCGTTTTAATCATAATTACCCTAAAAGGCATTGGATAAACATTTCTTACATATCACTTTATATACAAACCGTAAGATTTCAAACAACTGATGCTACCAAACAAATCTAGTTATTCTTCTAATCTTCTATTTTCTACAAATATGTAAAAAAACCTTTTTTATTTTAAATAATACGAGGAAACTTTTTGAGGAAGCAAAAAAGAATCTGTATCATACCATATGAACTGTAAACTTTTAAAAGCATTTCATGTTCTTATTTATACAGACTCCTTTGAATTAAGTATTTTTTATTTGATTAATCGTTTTATTTACTAATTTTCCCTCATACGTTTGTTGAAACTTTTGTATATCTCCGGCTCCCATAAATATCAATACACTATCCTCATAAGTTTGCAATATATCAATTTGTGAGAGCTGTAAAACAGTACTATTTGGAAGCAACTTTTGTAAGTCGTTAATCGTAAGTGTTCCATTATCTTCCCTGGCCGATCCAAAAATATCACATAAATAGACGGCGTCTGCTAGGCTTAAACTATCGGCAAACTCTTGTAAGAATGTTTTTGTTCTCGTAAATGTATGTGGTTGAAAAATAGCTACAATATTTTTGTCTGTATATTTTTTTCTTGCTGATTCAATTGTTGCAGTAATTTCTTTTGGATGATGTGCATAATCATCAATCAAAATCTGATTCCCTACTTTTTTCTCCGTAAAACGACGTTTCACCCCTTGGAATGTGCTTAATGCTTTTATATTTTTCGCTTCAATACCTTCGTATTGACAAATCGCAATAACAGAAAGGGCGTTTAAAATGTTATGATTCCCATGCATAGGAATTGTAAATGTTTCGTAATACGTATTGCGGACAAAAACATCAAACGTTGTTCCATCTTCGGTTTCCGTTACATTTTGAGCTTGAAAATCGTTTGTTGAGGAAAAGCCATAATAAACAACCGGAACTTTTGCTTGTATTTGTTGGAGCTGTTCATCGTCCCCGCAAGCAATAATCCCCTTTTTGACTCGATCAGCCATCGATTGGAAAGCATCAAACACATCATCAATACTTGTAAAATAATCTGGATGGTCAAAATCAATATTTGTCATAATTGCATAATCTGGTTCATATTGTAAGAAATGTCGTCTGTATTCACAGGCTTCAAAAACAAAATATTTGCTATCTACATGTCCCTTCCCTGTACCATCACCAATTAAATAGGAAATTGGCAATGTTTCATTTAGCACATGTGCCAATAGCCCCGTTGTAGATGTTTTTCCATGAGCCCCTGTAACAGCAATACTAATATATTGTTTCAACCATTCTCCTAAAAATTCGTGGTATTTATAAAAGGTAACACCTAGTCTCTTCGCTTCCATAATTTCAATGTGATCTTCTGAAAAAGCATTACCAGCTATAACGATGTCATTTTGTTTAATATTTTTTTTTGAAAAAGGTAGTATAGGAATGTCTTTTTGTTCTAATGCTTCTTGAGTAAAAAAACGCTTTTCTACATCAGATCCTTGTACTGTTTCTCCGGAATCATGAAGAATATGTGCAAGTGCACTCATTCCAGTCCCCTTTATACCAATAAAATGGTAAGTTGTCATAAAAAGAACCTCCAAGTGTATGTGTGAAAAATCTCACTAATATCCAATTAATAATTTTACAACTATCTAGTAATTATAGCAAACCATTGTAAGGAGTAAAATAGAAAATTCTTTTTTCATTATTTTATTTATCCTGCTTCGTATACGCAACTTTCTCAAGCCTTGGGTTGGGCCGATATCTTCGTCCTTCTTTAGCAGCAGGAGTCCCATTTAACAATACATTGTCCCCAGTAAAGCCAATATTTATTTTTAATAAGCTGCCACCTACCCCGTACATATCTACTGGTACACCTAACTTTTCAAAACGGTTAATGCGATCTTCTGTAAATCCACCGCTAACCATGATTTGAACATGCGTAAACCCTTCTTCATCTAAAGCTTTTCGAAGCGCAAAAACAAGCTCCGGATTCACACCTCTTGGATCAAACGTCCCCATTAAGTGGTGATTTCTAAGAAAATATTTATCAACCAGTGTTCTTGATGTGTCAATGCGTACTGCATTTAAATCATTCCCAAAAGCACGAGCTACTCTTAGTGAATCTGTAATCACGTCATTATTATAATCTACAAGAGATACAAGTTCATCTTCTGGATACATTTCATAATAAGCTTTAGAAGCTGCAACAACATCACCGCGAAACATTTGAATCATGGCATGTGGCATCGTTCCCATTCCTTTTTTACCCCACCATTCATTCATTGCGTGTGTTGCTTGGGCTGTGGAACCACCAATAAAAGCAGCATATCCATCACCAGCTTGTTGAGTGAAGTGATCATCACGATCCCCCATAAAAATAACAGGTTTTTGTTTCCCGGAAGATCTAGCCGCTTTTACCACATTATATACATTTGTAGCTACAGATGTTCTTCTTGCCAATATCCCGTCTATTATTCCTTCCAAAAAACCAAATTGCTGATATGCGCCGGATATCGTCAGTACAGATTCATACGGACCGATTTTGTCGCCGTCTTTCAATGAATGAATTTCTAGTTTCTCGGGATCTTCTGCAAATGTATGTATTAGGGCAATAGCCTCATCTGTTCCACATAAAACAGCATTTCCTTTTTGAAAAAATTGCATGGTAACGTGATTTTTAGGAAGTTTCTTTTCTGCTATTTCCTTTGTTTTTAAAAAGTAAACAGCAGAAAACCACCCTTCTTTAATTCGTTTATCAAATTTGAATGTTTTATTGGTTAGACGCTTTATTTTCCCCTCTAATTTTTTTTCGATCTCTTTCATAAGATTTTCTCCTTAAACTAATTTCATTTATCTCTTATCTTATATAAATAGTTAGAACCGCACAAGCTTAAAAAAGACCTCTTGTCGTTAATATCACTGATGCTGCTGATCTAATTGTGCTCTTGATACTAAAATATCTCTTGGTTTACTGCCATTTTGCTGAGAAATGATACCTCTATTTTCTAATGTGTCAATTAAGCGTGCTGCACGATTATAGCCTATTTTAAAACGCCTTTGTAACATTGAAGTACTTGCACTGCCTTGATCTAGAACAAACTCAATCACGTCTTGCAGTAATTCATCCTCTTCTTCGTCAATGGTCATTTTCTCTAATAATTGATCTTGTTCAAATAAATAATTCGGCTCTGCAATTGATCGGGCATGATTTGTTACTCTTTCTATTTCCTCATCGGAGACAAATGCGCCTTGCAATCGTATGCTTTTCCCAGCTCCGTTTTCAATGAATAACATATCACCTTTCCCTAATAATTTTTCTGCTCCAGCATTATCAATAATTGTTCTAGAATCTACTTGAGAGGATACACTAAAAGCAATTCTTGTTGGTATATTGGCTTTAATTAGACCAGTAATAACATCTACAGACGGTCTTTGCGTTGCCACTAGTAGATGTATACCGCAAGCACGGGCTTTTTGTGAAATACGGCATATAGCATCTTCAACATCTTGTGGGGAAACCATCATCAAATCAGCTAATTCATCAATTACAATAACAATAAACGGCATTTTCTCGGAAGAACGTTTCTGCTGCTCCATTGTTTGATTAAATCGCGTAATATCCCGTACCCCTTCATGAACGAATTTTTCATATCTTTCTTCCATTTCACTTACTGCCCATTTTAAAGCAGCAGTTGCCGCTTTCACATCCGTAACAACAGGAGATACTAAATGTGGTATACCATTATATGGGGCAAGCTCAACCATTTTCGGATCGATTAATAAAAACTTAACATCTTGATAATTCGCTTTATATAAAAGACTTATTAGTATTGTATTAATACACACACTTTTGCCCGATCCCGTTGCTCCAGCTATAAGCCCATGAGGCATCTTAGAAATATTAGTGATCTTTGGCTGGCCTTCAATACTCAACCCCAATGCAACGGTTAAAGGGGATTCGCTCTGTTTAAAAGAATCTGTATCAAAAATTTCCTGCAGTCCCACTAACTGTGGTTTTGGATTCGGTATTTCAATTCCTATTGTATTTTTACCAGGAATAGGTGCCTCTATCCTAATATCTTTCGCGGCCATATTCAATTTTAAATCATCGCTTAAATTCTTTACTTTACTTACTTTCACACCTAATTCGGGCTGTACTTCAAATCTAGTAACTGACGGTCCTTGCGTTGCATTAACTACTTTTGCACGTACATTAAAATGTTTTAACGTTTCTTCAAGTAATTCCTGTTGATGACTTACCCACGCACGGTCACTATTGCTCTTTTGCTCTGGATCATTTAGTAAGTGATTGGGAAAAGGGTTGTTCTTCTTTTTGGATATGACATTTTCTTTCTTTTTTACAGATTGTGTTTGACGATTTTTATCCATTAGTTTTTTCTTATCTAACGGAGTCATAATGACATTAAACGGTATTTGATTAGATTCCTTCTTCTCCCTCTCTTTTTTGTTTTTGAATGAGGGATATGGATGTTTACTTTCAACTGGCTTTTCCTTTTTATTATAACGAATAGGCGTATCTTGCTCTCTTTCTGGTTCTTGATTTATTCTTTCATTTACGTATTTTTTCTCATCTGTACTCTTTTCTATTGGCTCTGCATGTGTATGTTCAGGTTCAAAGTGCTGTGTTTCATGCCCTTCATCAGGCTTTGAGCGAGGATTATTACGAATTCGATCTGTTTGCTGGTATGTTGGTTGACTTTTAAAATGATCAGCATTTTCGTTTTTATTTCTAATAAATGGCGGAGTTGTATTAACATCTTTTGAGTCTCGTTTTTGATAGCCATATATTGGTGATGGTACTTGGCTCGGTGTAAATGGTGTTTTATTTTCTTTTTCTACCTTTTTCTGTCTCGGTTTTTGCTGTTGGTATGTTTGCTTGTTTGATAACCGATTCACTTTGTAATTTTGTTCCGTACTTTTGCTTTCTCGTCGTTTATATGCTGGTTTTTCCATTTCTTTTTCAGAGTCATCGGGAATAACTGGAAAACGAAACGGTTTTTTATTTGGATATTGATACATTACTTTTGGTTGAATATGAGGATGAATCGTGTGTTCGTTCCTTTTGTTGTAAGATTGACTCTTTTTATTCCCCTCTATTTCTTCTACTACTTTTCCCTCTTCTTCTACTTCAGTTAGAAACAAGTTTTTAATTTTTTCCTTCCATTGTTCCCACATATCGTTCACTCATTTCTATAAAAATTGATCTATGATATATTTTACCAGTTTTACTTCGTATTTGTAGATTAAATTAATCAGAACATGACAGAGTAAAATTGTCTGACAATCAAAAAGCAACCCTTGTCTAGCCAGACTCAGGTTGCTCATAAATTAGAATTCAAATCGTTCCCCGATTTCATACATATCGTCAAGTATATAAATACCTTTTTCCGAAGGGGCATTTGGTAAATCTAATTCTTTTTGTGAGCATATCATACCATTCGAAGATACCCCTCTTAATTCTGTCGGTTTAATCTTTAATCCACTAGGCAACGTTGCTCCTACTTTTGCAACAACAACTTTTTGATCTTGATCAATATTTGGGGCACCGCATACAATCTGTAATTTTTCATTGCCAACGTCTACTTGGCAAACACTTAGCTTATCCGCATTTTCGTGCTTGGTTTTACTTATTACATAACCAACAACAAATTTTGGTGTCAAATCAAAGTCAAGTGAATCGTTTAAATGATTTTGATCAAATAATGTTTGTAGTTGTTCTAACATGCCCTCGGTCATTTCCAGCCTGCCTTCACCGTTGAGATCAAAATATTTTGAAGCATGAAAAATATTGTAACCTGCTATTTCCCCATTTCCACCCAAGATTTTAGTAATATCTCCATAATTTGCATGCTTTATATTATATCGATCGACTTTTCGTATTGGAATGATTAGAACATCCCCTATACCCTTAGAATTATAAAATACATCCATAAACAATCATCCTATTCTAATTCTTTTTTGGTCGGTTTTTCGCAAGGATAAAGATTGGCTCAAGTGCCTTATCCTCATAAATGAAAGGAAGTGATGTAATTGGAATACGTCCTTCTGCAAAAAATTTCATAGTCATTTGTGCTAATATATCATACCCAGTTTTATTCATAATGTCAGCTACAATCAGTACATCTTGATGAGGTACAGCGACAGCAAGTTCACCTTTACTATTTGCCTTCATTTCTTCTAGAAATGCCTCATTTAATATCCGACTGGCATCATAGCCATCCTGTGTTGCTATGAAATGAAAGTCGTTATTTGCTACACGATCTGTTTTATAATCATTAGCTAAGGACCGTAAGTTAAAAGTTGCAATTTCATCAATACGCTCTTTCGTCCATTGCTCGTTTTTAAGCATATTTTCGTCAATTAAACGATATGATTTCCCAAGATCAAGCGCATAATAGATACGTGTTTCCGCAGTGTGGTCGTTCGTGACAAGTTTTATCCCACTTTTTGTTTCAGAGGCGAATGAAGTCGCTCGAATAACAGGAAAAATTTGTTTTTCCATCCCTGATAAATGATGCTCTTCATTCATAATTCTAAGTGCTTCAATTATATGATCCTCCAGTTCATCGATCGCCTCTTCTCCCCGTTCATTGTACTTTGCAATAATATTGGGTAACTTAATTTTAATACCCTTTTTGGACTCTTTCCACTCTATGCGAAAAGTATCTTTATCGCGATTGTAAGACATTCGATAATCTGGGCTTGAAAGCCTGTTCTCTAGTATTTTCTTCATTTTTATACTGGTCATTTTCATTTTATACCCTCCTAGCTGAGGCTGATTTCTATACAGGTAATGTTTCTATAAATTCAACAATTTCTTCTTTACTTTTTCGTTCTTTACTCACAAAACGACCTATTTCTCTTCCTTTACGAAAAGCAATAAAACTCGGTATTCCAAACACATCATATTGCTGGCATAGATCTATAAATGAATCCCTATCAATCATAACAAAATGATAATCAGAAAATGCTTCCTCTATCTCTGGCAAAATCGGCTCAATCACTCGACAGTCCGGGCACCAATCTGCGGTAAATAGAGCGATGATATTGTCACTATTTATTAAATCAGTAAATTCTTCACTTGTTTTCAACGTTTTCAAATACGTAACCTCCATTTCTCTTAATATCATATCTATGATTACGTTGTGTTGCAATTATCCAGATTATTTTTGAACATAATTTTTTAGGCTGACACTCCCTCTATAGATATTAATACGGTGCTCTTTACATAAAATAGAATCTATTATATGTTTAAATAGGCAGAATATTTGGCAACATGATAAAATGTTGCTAAACAACTTTTATAGTGGAGGGACCTTTATGGAATTAACCGTTTATTTGGCGGGACAAATTCATGATGATTGGCGTAATGAATTTGAGGAGAAGGCAAGAAAAAAGAAACTCCCGCTCAATTTTGTAGCACCTCAGACAAATCATGATTTATCAGATGATATAGGAGACAATATTTTAGGGGAACAGCCTGGTAAAATGTATAGAGATGATGCTGCTTCTAGTATTAATAATTTACGAACTCAAGTTTTAATGCAAAAATCAGATATCGTGATTGCATTATTTGGCGAAAAATATAAGCAATGGAACACAGCTATGGATGCAAGTGCAGCTATTACAATGAATAAGCCAACCATTCTCATACGTCCAGAGTCATTGATACATCCGTTAAAGGAGCTGTCTAACAAAGCTAATGTGACAGTTGAAAACATAGACCAAGCACTCGATGTACTAAATTATATTTTCGAATAAGAAAGCAGCGAACTAATGTCGCTGCTTTAGGGAGTGTAATATTAACTGTGTAAGTAAGAATGCGTACGGTTCTTACTCACACAGTTTTTTATTTGGTAGAATATAAATAATAGATTAAAGGAGTGATTTTCGTGGTAAAGCCAAAAAGATTATTGAAGCGTATCAGCCAGAATCAGTTGAAGATATGCAAAATGCACTGAAAGAGATATTTGGACCGATGTTTGAATCCATGCTCAAGGGTGAAATGAATACGCATTTGGGCTATCAGTCCAACGATAAAAAAGAAAAAACAACTGGAAACAGAAGGAATGGTTACGGACAAAAGACCGTTAAAACAAGCACAGGGGAAGTAGATATCCAAGTGCCGCGTGACCGCGATGGTTCTTTTGAACCGCAGCTAATCCCTAAACGCCAGAGAGATGTTTCTGCGATTGAAGGTAAGGTCATTTCTATGTATGCCCGCGGGATGTCTCAAAGAGATATCTCTTCGACGATTGAAGACATTTATGGCTTTTCTGTATCACATGAAATGGTTTCCGATATCACGGATCAAGTGCTTCCTGAACTCGATGAATGGCAAACTCGTCCGTTAAGCAGCTGTTATGCATTTGTATTTGTAGACTGTATGTATACAACCATCCGCAATGATTATGAGACTAAGAAATACGCTGTTTATACCATTTTGGGATACACAATGGAGGGGAAGAAAGAAATACTGGGGCTATGGCTCAATGAAACGGAAAGCAAGCATAAGTGGATGCAGATCTTCGATGAAATCAAGGCCAGAGGCGTTGAAGACATTTTCTTTATCTCCATGGATGGCGTGAGTGGTTTA
>NZ_JAGIKX010000051.1:0-11520 GCF_017874635.1 Virgibacillus alimentarius | reverse complement strand
CACACCTGTTCCCATACCGAACACAGTAGTTAAGCTCTCCAGCGCCGATGGTAGTTGAGGCTTTGCCTCCGTGAGAGTAGGACGCCGCCAGGCGAGAATAAAAAAGGTTAAAGCGGTACGTATATGCTTTAACCTTTTTTTGTATTCAAAAGATATTTTATCACGTAACATGATATGAAATAAAACCAAGCGTGCCAAAAGGCAACGCTTGGTTTTTCTTAGCTCATTCCATATGGGCCAAGTTGTCCAGAGTTAGAATTGGAGTTAGAAATATTTCCATTCATATCATTCATCGTATGAGAAACAACTGGTAACACTTTTTGGACGGTTTGGCCAAAACTTTGGTTATTTTTTGACATTGCATAAAATGTTGCTGCACCAACACCCAAAGAAGCAACTAAAGGTATCCACATTCCATTTTTTTGCATGTTAAACACCAGCCTTTTCTTATTTGTCTCCGGACATTTATTAGGATGGTCTATGTTTTAAAAAACATGTGAGGTATCATCTACCAGTAAGATCCTTCTTTTCATTTGCTGCATTGGTTCCCGCAAGCCTCCCGGTTACTAAAGCTGATGTTATATTATAACCGCCTGTATAACCGTGAATGTCTAATATTTCACCACAAAAATACAGGCCATGCATTTTTTTAGATTGCATGGTATTTGGAGCAATTTCCTTAATAGAAACGCCACCACCAGTTACAAAGGCTTTTTCAATAGGAAGTGATCCATGCACTTGAAATGTAAAATGTTTTATATCTTGTATAATGATTGAAATTATTTCTTTCGATATATTTGCTGCTTTTTTTGTTTCGTCGATATTATTTTTTATAAATAAATAGGTTAATAATCGCTCGGGAATCATATCTTTTAACAAGTTTTTAAATGTCTTTTTAGAATTTTTTGCTATGTTATTTGAGATTTTTTTAATCAGCCGTTCTTTACTTATATCTGGTAAAGTATCAAGTACCATTGTAACGCTCTGTTCACCTTTCATAAGTTCTTTGACTACAAATTGAGAACAGCGTAATACAGCAGGGCCAGATATACCAAAGTGTGTAAATATCATATCCATTCGATGTGTTATGATAGGCTTCTTCTTTTTATTTAAAACAGTGAGTGCGACATCCTTTAGTGATAGACCTTGCATGCTTTTGTTTTTAATAAAAACTTCATCGGATGTCAGGGCTACTTCTGTAGGATAAATTGCAGTAATTGTATGTCCTGCTTTTTTTGCCCAAGCATAGCCATCTCCAGTTGAGCCTGTATGGGGTACTGCTTTTCCGCCAACAGCAATTACAATCGCTTTTGCGTTTATGTGTTCCTGACTTTTTAAAATAACTGTGTGTATATCATTCCCATAATGAATCGCTTTAACAGGTGTATTCATCCGTACGTCAACATTGAGCTCGTGAAGTTTATTTATTAATGTGTTAACAACTGTCTTTGCGGAGTTCGATACTGGAAACATTCGCCCGTGGTCTTCTTCTTTTAATTCAACACCCATATTCTCAAAAAAGTCTATAATATCATAGTTATTAAATTCGGAAAAAGCACTGTATAAAAATTTTCCATTTCCCGGTATATTTTTAATCACTTCATTTTGTGGAAGCCTGTTTGTCACATTACAGCGGCCACCACCTGATATTGCTAATTTGGTTCCCAACTTTTTCCCTTTTTCTAATAACAATGTGTTTGCCCCGTTTTCTGCAGCTGCTATAGCAGCCATTAATCCCGAAGGACCTCCACCAATAATAATAACATCGTATAACAATTTATCCCTCATTCCTTTCTTTCGTATCTTAACATGATAGAAAAAACGGCTCAATTTTTTTGAAATCTTTTTGACATTTATTTAAATCCTGTTCCATTATTAAGTATTGTAATAGAACCGTTATCCGTAAACTGTTATTATGTGATAAAATAGCGAAGATGGTAATATAATTTTAAACGCAGGTGAAATCATGTCGAATATTATTAGAGGAACGATGTTGCTCACAGGAGCCACGTTTTTATCAAAAATTTTAGGAATGATCTATGTTATTCCATTTAATGCACTAGTTGGAGATACAGGAGGAACATTGTTTAATTTTGCGTACACTCCATACAATATTTTAATTAGTATTTCCACAGTGGGTGTACCTTTAGCAGTTTCGAAATTTGTGTCGAAGTATAACTCCTTAGGCGATTATGAAACGGGAATGAAAATGTTTAGAGCTGGAATAGCGCTCATGAGTATAACTGGGTTATTAGCATTTCTCGGTTTGTTTTTTAGTGCCGAATTTTTGGCAGGAAAGATGATTACAAATGAATATGAGAATGGTATATCCGTTGCAGACGTTACAATGGTTATTCGTATGGTTAGCTTTGCCTTACTAATCATACCTGCAATGAGTATTATTCGTGGTTTTTTCCAAGGGTATCAATCGATGGGACCAACAGCAGTATCCCAGGTTGTTGAACAAATAGTACGGATTGCTTTTCTTCTTGTAGCAACGTTTTTAGTTATAAAAGTATATGGCGGAACGATCGCTACAGCAGTTGGATTTGCTACATTTGCCGCTTTTGTAGGAGCTTTGGCATCTTGTGCTGTCCTACTGGTGTATTGGAAAAAACGTAAAGGAAATATAAAAAAACAATTAGAGCAGCAAAATTATGTTAATGATATAACTACAAAGGATTTATTTATTGAACTTTTTTACTATGCCGGTCCATTTGTTATCGTGGGATTAGCAACCCCCTTGTACCAATTAGTGGACCAATTTACCTTTGAAAGAGCAATGGCCGCAATTAACCAAGGGGATATATGGGAAGTACCATATGCGGCAATTAACTTTTATGGACATAAATTAGTAATTATACCAGTTACAATTGCAACAGGGTTATCATTAGCTATTATTCCCGCTTTAACTAGAACATTTACACAAAACGACCGGCCACTGCTAATTCAGCAAATTAATCAGGCATTACAGATTATTTTAGTGCTTGTTATTCCGGCAGTGGTTGGCTTAGCAAGTCTATCTGAAGTTGCTTATGGATCATTATTTGGTTTGAATCATATTCAAATAACAGGTCCTCTGTTAGCTTGGTATGCACCTGTAGCATTATTATTTGCCTTGTTTACAGTTTCAGCTGCAATATTACAGGGGATTAATCAGCAAAAGTTTGCAGTGGTTAGTTTATCAGCTGGTTTATTAATTAAGATATTATTTAATATACAACTTATCCATACATTTGGTGCGAAAGGGGCAATTTTTGGAACAGCTTTAGCAGTAGGAACAGCGGTAACACTTAATTTGTGGCGTGTCTATGTGTCCATTAATTTTTCATATAAACAAACCTATAAACTTACTCTTTTAATAGCAATTTTTTCTCTTATTATGCTTTTGGTTATTTGGGGTATAAAAGCTTTACTGGGAATCTATTTACCTTATGAAGAAAATCGGATTTCAGCTATTATTGTACTCACTGCCGGAGTTAGTATTGGTGGATTGGTTTACTTATTCTTAGGGTACAAATCAACATTATTAGAACGGGTATTAGGAGATCGTGTACGGATATTAGACCGTGTATTTCGTAAATGAAAATAAAAGGTGGTGGTAGTATGCGCCTTGATAAGTTACTCGCAAATATGGGCGTTGGGAGCAGAAAAGAGGTAAAGAGTTTATTAAAGAAGAAACAAGTCACAGTGAATCATTCAATCACAAAGGATGGAAGTATACATGTTGATCCCAATGTTGATTTAGTCAAAGTGAATAATTCTGTCATTCATTATCAAAAATATACGTATATCATGATGAATAAACCACCAGGATATATTTCAGCAACCGAAGATAAAAAAGACAAAACGGTGATTGATCTTTTGCCAGATCATCTTAGGCATTTTAAACCTTTTCCAGTAGGAAGGTTAGATAAAGATACAGAAGGGCTTTTACTGCTTACAAATGATGGAGAGTTAGCACATCAACTTACTTCACCGAAGAAAGATATTGAAAAAAAATATTATGCAAAAATAAAGGGAAGAGTAACACATACAGATGTCGAAAATTTTCTCAGCGGCGTTACATTGGATGATGGGTATCATACAAAGCCCGCGAAGTTAGACATCATTAAATCGGGTCATATATCAGAAGTAGAAATTATCATTACAGAAGGAAAATATCATCAAGTAAAGCGCATGTTTGAATCTGTAAATAAAAAAGTTATTTATTTACAGCGGATGGAAATGGGAGAACTTTCCTTGGATACGTCATTAGCTGTTGGGGCATTTCGAGAATTGAATCATGCTGAATTATATTATTGTCTATCACTTAAAAAATGAGGGATATTAGTGGCAACTCATTATTTTATAGCAATACCGCTTTCATTATCGTTAAAAGATTATTTTTCAACTTGGCAGGAGGAGCTATATAAAACAGCACCTTTTAAGCACTGGCCAAATAAGTATGACTTGCATATAACACTAAAATTTTTAGGGCCTGTAAAAGATGAACAGTTGTCTCGTTTACAAAAAGAGCTAAAGCAAATAGAGACCTTTAAACAATTTAAAACGTATGCTGGTGGATCCATTGGAGTATTTGGAAATCCTGTAAAACCACGGGTACTATGGGCTGGCGTTAATTTAACGGATCCTTTGACGAAGCTGCATCAACAAGTTGAAGCATGTGCGCTAAATGCAGGTTTTTCTAGCGAATTTCGGGATTACCGGCCGCATATTACACTTGCTAAAAAGTGGAATGGTCAATCAGCGCGGGAATTAATGCAAATAATACGAGCCGAAAGCCATTATAAGAACCAACAATTGTTCAAGATTAATGAGATTGTAATTTATCAAATTTTTCCAAAGGACACACCTAAATATAAAATTGTTCAAAGGTTCCAATTAGATGGGGGTGAAGAAGATAGCTCAACTAATTAAATTAAGGGATTATATTTCCCGTTATGAACGGAATATCTATCGATACCCCAGCAGATATATTCGATTAAAACAGGACAACTGGAGAAAACTTCATCAGCAATGGATTGATGCACACTCAAACGATATGGAGGAGGCGCTCGATGTTCATGAAGATGTGGAGTCAACATTGTCTAAATGGATGTCTTGGTTCACTAATCGGAAAGTACATGAATTTGAGCAAAAAAAAGAAGAGATAATCTTACCTACTTCGGAAAAGGACCTCAAACGATATTTTCTAACTAAGCTGTTTCCCTTTCAATTAAAATGGGCATCTTCTACGGTTACAGAATTATCTGCTTTGGCAAAGAGATATTATAACGATAAGTTATTAATGTATTTTCTTCAACGTTTTCCGGATACATATTTCATCATGTACGACACTGTATTTAACATTAAAAAAGTACCTATAGATGGAGATATTATTTTTATAAGCCCAATAGGGATCGATGTCATTTATGTGTTAGAGCACGAATCACAAGCATCTATTGCAGCTAGTAATGAAAGAACGTGGATTATAAATCCTGAAGATAGTCCTGTTAAAATATTAAGCCCATTAATTACATTAAAGCGCACAGAACGAATAATAAAAAGTATTTTAAGCAAAAGTGAAATTAGTTTTCCGATTACAAAAATAGTCCTTTCCAGGACAAATCGTATAATAGATGCAAGTCATCCATATAACACGAAAATTATTGGAATAGATGAATATGAGGATTGGTTTCAAAAAAAAAGAAGTCTTGTATCACCATTAAAAAATCGTCAGTTGAAAGCAGCAGAAGTGTTATTAAAATATTGCCAAACTAATTCTGTCAAACGTGCGGAGTGGGATGAGGATATGAAAATCTGTACAATGAATAATGAAAGGATTACAAATGAATGATTTGTGGTCCTAGTTGTATTTTTTTAAAAAAAAATATAAAATAGGAAGTTGCACTTCAAATTTAGACAGATATGGGGAATGCTTGGTGAACTGGTTTAAACAAGTACTTGGTAAAGAATGGGATATATTGCCAGCAGGGGGATTGACTGGCGATGCTTATGTTGCAGAAAAAGATAATCAGCGTCTTTTTCTTAAACGTAATTCTTCACCATTTTTAGCGGTATTATCTGCAGAAGGAATTGTTCCGAAGCTAGTTTGGACAAAACGAATGGAAAATGGTGACGTTATTACAGCGCAAGAATGGTTAGAGGGAAAAAAGCTCGAATCGAAGGATATGCAACACCTCCAAGTAGCTGATTTATTACGAAAAATTCACCATTCTTCTGAATTATTGCATATGCTTATGCGTTTAGGGAAGAAACCTGTATCATCGGAAGATAGTTTTAAAATAATCACACAACGTCTTCACGCTAATTGTCTAATACCGATGTATAAGGAAGTGAAAGTTGCACTTCATTATTTAGAACGTTTACTTCCTGTAACAAAAGCACAGAAGAAAGTTGTGTGTCATGGCGATTTAAATCACAATAATTTAATTTGGACCAAAGACAATCGTCTTTACCTAGTTGATTGGGATAATGCAATGATTGCTGATCCAATTACTGATTTTGGTATGGTTTTAAAATGGTATATCCCAAAAAAAGATTGGAATAAATGGTTAAACCAATATGGTGTAAAAAAAGACAAACAACTGATTGAACGTATGTATTGGTATTTAATATTAGATTCGCTGCATTATTTAAATTGGCATTATGAGCGTCACGAATCAATTAAAGTTATGGAACGTTTGCATGACTTACAATATCTTAATGATTATGTGGATCGCGTTATTTTAAATTAGTTTGCTGAATGGCACTAATCCAATTTACGATATTATTTTTATTTGATGAAATATGATCCGTTTGACTTGAAGCATTTTCTCCTTGTTGCCCATAATGATATATTTCTTGGAGGTATTGCAATAATTGTTCATCAGATATATGGTTATTATCCATGATAGCTTGAACGAGCCGTTTTAATTGCTGATGTTCAGCAATACTGGCTGAACGATCCAAATGGTGCTCATCTAATATATCGTGAAGCAGCGTTAATTGATTATTTACAGATAAAGTCATCCTCATCACCTCTATTCTAGTATGCAGCATTTTTATTAATCTATACAATATTTATTAGGCAAAGAGAGGGAATTTCTTATGCGTCAACGATATAAACCGTGGGCAAATGATTATATAAAAAATAATAGCCATCTGATCATACCAAATGCAAGTGATTATATCAGTAAATGGCGTACTTTATTTAATAATCAAAACCCCATTCACCTTGAGATTGGTACTGGAAAGGGTCAGTTTTTAGTAGGTATGGCTAAGCAATATCCTAATATAAATTTTATTGGTATTGAGCTGGAAAAGAGTGTCATCGTAGTAGCAGCTCAAAAAATGCAAGAAGCCAACCTAAAAAATGTTCTTTTGCTAAATGAAAATGCAATGGATGTTAGTAGCTTTTTTTCTGCCAATGAGATTTCAGGAATTTATTTAAATTTTTCTGACCCTTGGCCAAAAAATCGGCATGAAAAGAGAAGACTAACGTATCATACCTTCTTAGAGCAATATAAAGTGATTTTAAAACCGGGTAGTGAAGTGGTTTTAAAGACGGATAACCAAGGTTTATTTGAATATTCCTTAGTAAGTTTTTCTCAATTTGGTATGACTCTAGAAGAAGTCAATTTAAATCTTCATGAAATAAACGATTCACAAAATATAATGACAGAATATGAAGAAAAATTCGCTGCAAAAAGACAGGCGATCTATCGATGCAGAGCCGCTTTTTTTGACAGTGGTGCACAAGATTAAGTTTTATCAAATTAACAAAAGAAACCGTAATTGGTTTCTTTTTTTATTGGATCTTTTTCCTATTTCCTCTGTTAAACTAAAAATATGTTCATATACAATATATAGGGGCTTTTCTCCAGTAATTAGTTCTTTGGCAAAAAAGCAATACGCTATATGGGGGCTAGCACCCATACCCCCAGAGCTAAAAAGTCTTATAGCATCACAAAAACGATCATTAAACAATTACATGCAACAGATAGAAAATATCAAGGTTGGTCGGCCAGCAATCGGGGTCACAAAAAAAGTATCTTTGACGCTATCGGAAGAAGAATGGGAATGGCTTGATGAACATGCAAAAGATAACCGATCAGCTTTTCTTCGGGAATTAGTTTCTAATGCCAGGGAAAGTCATGGTATTGTTAAATAAAACAAAATGGGAGTGGCGAAAATATGAGCAAAGAGGTCAGCAATAACGATATTTTACAAGCAATTACAGAATTAACTGAGCAAGTACAAAATCTTTCGGGAAAAATTGAACAAACAGAAGAAAGATTAACTAAAAAATAGAAAAGCTAGACGCTAAAGTTTCCGTGTTATCAGAAGGATTATTAGACACACAGGCTGAAGTAAAAGTATTAAAAAATGCAAAGTAAAAGGGGCGATCCATCATGAAAACAACAATTGATGTAAAGGAATTGGAGAACTTTCTTTGGTACTTGCAGGACAAATCAGCAGACGTGTATGAAGACGAAACAAAAGCAGGCAGTTAAACGATTTTTAGAGGAAATAAAACGATAAATTGCTTTAAAATTGCTTTAAAAAGCCTTTAATTTACCACTTTTATACATTAAACCGATATAAATACACCGGCGCCCATTTCCAGCTCTCTTTTTCTTCGCTATCGCTGCGAAAACTTCTTGACCTCACGCCACCAACATCAGTGTCATGAGGTCAAGAAGATCGAGAGTGGGGGTTTTTGCCCAACTCCTCGAAAAAGTATATTTCAGAATAATTAAAAAGTTATCACCCGACACATCCGGACATTAAAGACACCCTATAGTTAAAAAAGGAAACATAAAAATTATGCTCCCTAATGAAATAGTGCGTTCATGCAAAGAAATTCTTAATCCGTATGCAATTAACAGCAGTTATTATTATTTTGTTCTTTCTTTGAATTAGATTCTTGCTTGTTCTCTTCAATTTGAACAGAGCAACATTCTTGTTGCTTAGGTTTTAATTTAGAAATTGCTTTTTTAAAGCTGTTTTTTTCCATTTTAACACCTCCTTTAAATAATTTAGCAATTACATGTTGGTGTACAACACTCATCATTGCTATCAACTTGACGATCATTCTCATCTAAAAACTCAAAGAGTTGAGCATAAGGTTCTTGTTGTAAAATGTTAAATGTTTTTTCACATACAAAAGTCCTTTCACCCCTTTGATACGTATGATCGTCGTCATCTTCAATGTGTTTAAAAGGCCCTTTGTATATAACGGATTGCCCTTTATCAATGCAAGGACCATCTTTCCCCTTACGTCCACTCCAAAGGTTTTCATCATTTCTCATTTCTTCTGGAACAACGATGTTAGATGAAATATCAGATATAACAGCTTTGCCACCATCTTTTAAAACCCGATATATTTCAATAAACAATTGTTCTTTTTCCTTCGTTGAAACAAGATTTAACACACAATTCGAAATGACTACATCGATACTGTTATCTTCAATCATTGGAAGTTTTTCTTCTAAGTAATTGATATGATCATTAATAGCATTAAAATCGTGTATATTAGTTGCTGGGTTGGCTTCTATATATTTGTTCAATTCATCTAAATTTAGTTTTAAATTTTGGATTTCACCTTTATAAAACGTAACGTTATCATAACCTAAAGTATCTATTATTTCTTGTTAATACTTTTTAGCAAGAGCAAGCATATTTTCATTCATATCCACGCCAATGACCGTTCCAGTCTGACCAACGATTTGTGAAACTATATAAGGAACTTTGCCACCGCCCGAACCTAAATCTAAAACAGTATCTCCCTCTTTGATTTTTCCTAAAGGATCACCGCAACCATAGTCCTTTTCTATAATTTCATCAGGAATTATCTTTAGATATTTGGTATCGTTTTCAACTGGACAACAAAGATTTTGTTCATGGTTAATTGCGGCACTACTATAACGGTTGATTACTGAAGATTCCGTACTCATTTAAATATCACCATACCTTTAAAATATTGAATTAATCAGAAGACCAGTTCCTGTAGCTACAATTAGAATAGTTGCAATGAATGCCACCAAAAATTTCTTTTTAAACAATTTGGATAACATAACGACTTCCGGAATACTTGCACCTGCACCACCGATAACTAATGCAATAACAGTTCCCATTGACATACCTTTTGAGACCAGTGCTTCCGCAATAGGTAACATCGTTTCAGGGCGAATATACATGGGAATCCCGATAACAGAAGCAATCATAACTGAAAATATACCATCACCACTAGCGTGTTTTGTAATGAAATCCGCCGGGATAAATCCGTAAATAAATGCTCCAATAAATACCCCTATAAATAAGTAGGGAAGCATTGGATAAAGAAATGCCCATGCATCATTCAGAGCTTGCTTCATTTTAGACCCTTGATTATTACTGAAGAAGCTATCTCCTTTAACCGTTACACCTTTATAGGTTTCTGCAAAATTAAGTCTTGAAAATACAAGCCCTGCTAAAATACTGAAAATACTTAGTACGATAAAATATACAAGTGCAATCTTCCAGCCCAAGAGTGCCCAAAGCATGAAAATCATAACCGGGTTCATTAATGGTGAAGCTATTAAAAAACTCATCGATGGACCAAATGGTACTTTTGAATTTAATAATCCGGCAAGGATAGGTATAGTTGAACAGGAACAAAACGGTGTAACGGCACCAAAGAATGTTCCTAGTATATAATTCACAGCTTTGTTTGGCCGGTTTAAGAATCGTTTAATTTTTTCCTCTGATACAACCTGTTGAATGAAGCTCACAATGAAACTAACGACAATAAATAAAGCGAGCAATTCAGCAGATAGCATAAGAAATGTTTTTATAAATTCTATAATGGAATCTGCCATTAGTATAACTCCTTCCCCCATAATTAATCAACTTTTTTTGATGAATTAATCAGTTTTTTTTGATTTAATAAGCATAGCAGATACCTGTTAAAAAATCTTACAACAAGTATCTTCAGATAAAACAACCTGTATTTGTTCTTCATTAATTCGGTAGTAATTCCAAGTGCCATGTTTTTCAGGTATAAGTATATTGGCATCAACTAATTTCTTCAGGTGATAAGAAAGCTTGGACTGTTGTAATTCTAATTTTTCTTCCAAATCACAGACACATAAATTCATATTTGGACTTTTACCGATTTCATTCATAATTTTAAGGCGAATTTTATCCGCTAAGGCATTGAACATCTTTTCATAAAAATCGAGTGCTGCGTCTTCATTTAATCCATTTACATTTTTTATAAGTTCCATTCTTTACCTCCGATTAATATATCAATTTTTTTTGATTAATTAACAGTATATTACCTGTCAAAAGAAAGTGCAACCTTAATGATCAAAAAAATGGATTATTACACAATAAATCAAGATGACTTACTCCGGGAATATAGCGAACTGATTTACAAAAGCCAAACAAATTCAAAAAGGTGCTTTAAATTCTTTTGGCATCACCGTTGGTTCAGATGTGTTCAAGTTACAAATTAAACTTCTATTAGAACAAATCAAGCTTATTGAAGAGCAC
>NZ_JAGIKX010000050.1:0-11831 GCF_017874635.1 Virgibacillus alimentarius | reverse complement strand
GTGACAAGCTTTATTTTAAACTCTTCACTATATTTAGCCATAAAAACACCCCCCGAAAGTTAGATTTAGCACTCTAACTTTCGGGGGTCAATACCATATTGAGTAGCTTTTTGTGTTTAAACGATACAAAACAATAAGGGTATAAAGCGGATAACCCTAATCATTGCGTTAGCTACTACCGACTTTTAGGGGATGAATGATATACCAAAAACTAACGCAATGAAAAGGACTTGGGAGCAGGAAGGTTTTGCTCTCTCTTATAAGATAACATATCCTTTTAAAATTGTGGGAAATGTTGAATATGTATTGTTATTAAAATCTCTTTTTATATTCGTAACCGTAGCTTTCGGGATTTAAATTGTCGATGATATCCTTTTCACAAAAATAACGGTATATTTTTATCGATTTTATAAACACTAATAATGTTTCTAAAATAGTACTTGGAACTAAATAATAAATAAAGGATGATTTATTATGAATGGTAATAAAGGGATGATGACTTCACTAATAACTGTTGGTATGGCTGGTGCAGCTATTTATGGTATTACAAGAAGTATGAAAAACGGAACGCTTCAGCGCTTGCCTCAAACCATATTTAATGGAATGAACAAGCTACAACCTCAGCAATTCACTAATTCATTGCAAAAACAGGTAGCTAATCAAAATTTGCAACAACAAACAGGAAATAACAATCAAAATAATCAGTTATAATTGTTTATATAAAGGATGGCTCTTCGTATGAAGAATCATCCTTTCTTTACTACTTAACACTATTAATATAACTTTATTATTTATAGATAAATTATCAGTTCACATACTTCCGTATTTATCAAACCAACGATCTTTCGACATGAATAAGTACATCGGCAAAGACCCTTCTTTATATGCAGATGAGTTTTTAGAAGGATATCATTCTTATCAATCACCATTCCAGCTGCTAAAATTACTTTTTTTCCTTTATATCTTGTTATACGAACACGTAAAATGGCCTGATCACCACAATATTTTTCAATATACGTTAAGCGTGTAAAACATAAATAAAGCGGATCTATAAATGTCCAAAGTAAAATCTATCTTGTTTGACTTTAACGCTCAATTTATCTCTTCTTGTAAAATAATGGAGGATACTTATTTTGTATAAAATGAAAATAAGTACTACTGGTGAAAATTGTTTTTAAATATGGAGAATAATTAAGAGTAACTGGATCATAATAAGTTTTGAATTAAAAATACTTTATACGAGGTGAATAATATGAGATTTAAAAAATTAACAATAGGTACATTAGCAGCTATCCTTTCCACTGGATTATTGTTCGGGTGTGGAACAGCTAATGATAATCAGGAACCAGATCCGACAGAAGAACCTTCGGAGCAACAAGATCAAAATAACTAGTTTGAATAGCAATTGTTTATTTACTTTTAAGTGAAATTGGGGTCACAAATAATCCCACCCCTTTTATATGGGGAATCTGTGGGATTATATGTGTAGAATTCCCTGTTTAGTACAGGCTTATGTTAATGTAACTAAATTAAATTCCCTACCCAATTTTATTTTACATCCTTCTTACACACCCAAGATATAATACCATCTAGCAGCACTCGATCTGAGTCAACTTGAATGATTTTGTAGGTACTACCTTTAACGTAGCTTGCGATTGGCTCTCCAGTAGCAAAATCAGTGGCTGTTTTCTTAACGGTTACTTTATCCCCTATTTTGAAGGACTGGGATCCTCCACCTGAGCTTTCAGAACCTTTAACTTTCAACACTTGTCCAGGATGTATGGTATCACCTTTAAGATTATTTAAGGATTTCAATTCTTTTACAGTCATTCCATGAGCTTTTGCTATCTCCCATAATGTATCACCTTTTTTCACGGTATATCTATAGCTACCACTCTCTTTCTCGAGATTAAATGCTTTAGCAATACCATTTACATGGCCACGTGCAACATCATTAATCCAAGATTGCGATTTCATTTTGCTTGCATCTGAACGATGATCAATAAATCCATTTTCAGTGAGTACAGCTGGCATTGACGATTCACGTAATACATGTAAGTTTGCTTTCTTTTTCCCCCGATCCTTCATATTGATCTTTTTCATCACTTCATGATGAATATCGGTTTGAATTTTACCTGTTGTTGAGGAACTAGAAATTGTTGAGTAAATATAATCCTCATAACCCGTTCCGCCACCTGCGTTAATGTGAATGCTAAGAAACAAATCAGCCCCCCACGCATTGGCTGCATTCGTCCTTTGGGTTAAATTTGGATACGAATCTCCTGTACGTGACATCTTAACTGACACACCTCTATACTCTCCTAAATATTGTTGCACTTTCTTTGCGATCTTCAATGTGATATCTTTTTCTTTAATTCCATTAGCTTGTGAACCTGGATCTCTCCCACCATGACCTGCATCTACAAAAATACGAGTCTCTTTATCTACTACTCTTTCATTGGAAGAATTCTGCGAAAAATTGTCTCCTTCCACAGGATTAGCTACTACAGGTGATGCAAAATATAACAATATCGTTGCTATAATTCCTAATCCCAAAACTTTTATGTACTTCATGCTAGACCTCCTGCAGTATAAACCTCAAATCAAACATTAATTACCAAATATTGTAACATTGTTTGATTTAATAAGAGATAACATTTTATTACATTTTTCCACATTTTTGTAAACTACGAAACTACTTTTTAACAATCTTGCAATAATTCTGTTAGTAGATAGTGAGATAAAATTCTCTTTTTTTTACGATTGATTATTGGAAGTAGATTACCTACTTCCTGCCATGATCTTTTAAATATTGTTAATTTCGTTGATCTTGCTTCGTAATATCCTGTATCAAAATTCGTGGTAATAAACACCATCACAACAGTTACTATTTTAAATATAGCGCTTCCTTCCCTCGATCCGTTGTAATTTCTACCATCTTTTAAAAAAATAAAATAAGTGGTGTACAAGAGACGTCTCTTTGCCTTCCTTATCAAATCCTCCCAAATCGACTAAATAAAAAGGCACCTATCAGAATGTGCCTTTTTCATGTCAATATTATATTTTTTCCGCATAAATTACTTTCGTTTTTTGCAAAGGGCTCTGTATAGCCCCTTTTTGACTTCTACTAGCTATAAATTTATATTGATAAGCTATCTTAACTATTTTTATATTATCACTCAAACCAAAAACAGTTTCTATACTATCTGAAAGTATCATTGCATTTTCGTCTTTAGACAAAAAATCAATCACCTCTTGAGCTGAATATACATTATTTTCGACCAAAGTCCCCTCTGTTTTTGCCAACATAATATACCCTCCCATCCTTTGTTACATAGATAGATTCGACAAAAAGTGAGGAAAATCCTTCCAAATAAAAAATAACGTCTACACAGCGTTTTCTTCTGTTTCTTCTTTTAACTTTTCCACCTCATCTTGTCAACTAGCTATGAGGCTGCGCCTAGGAGAACTTTTTTCTGAATTTTTCCGAACCCAAACATATATTTTAGAGCCAAAAAAACGAGGTGTGCCCTCTGGCAAACCCCGTCATATCAAGCAATATTTAATTAGGCTTATATCCGGCGTGTTGTGATCCGCTGTTTTGGAAAGTGCATAATTGCGAAATGCTGTTAAATCAGTAGTTTTGATCTTTCCTTTGCAAATGAAATTTCGTGTGATTGTGTAGTATTGTTATTCCCACGATATTATTGTGACATTTTAATTCACAAATTATCCAAACACAATTAGTTCTTAACTACGAACTTCTTAATCCACTCAAATATTAGTGCCTCGCACCTATACCGCCATCAACACGGTACTGACTTCCAGTTACAAAGCTACTATCATCGGAAGCGAGGAAGAGGACGAGCTTGGAAACCTCATCTGTTTCTCCGTAGCGTCCTAGTGGTATTTCATTTGTGAGTTCTTCTTTTGCTTTGGCGTCATCTGCAGGACTCATTCCTGCTTCTATCGAACGCATCATTCGTGTGTTCACAGATGTTGGATGGATTGAATTTATACGGACGTTATCATTGGCAACTTCTAAAGCAGCTGTTTTAGTAAGTCCTACAACTGCATGTTTTGATGCTGCATAAGGTCCAATGCCAGGATCTCCTGACAAACCAGCATCAGAAGAAGTGTTAATGACACTACCTGTTTTTTGTTTACTCATGACAGGAAGTACATGTTTTAGGCCTAGAAAAACACCATTAACATTTACTTTAAATACTTGATCAAAATCTTCTATTGTTTGTTCAACAAGCGGTGCAACAGCTCCTTCAATACCTGCATTATTAAAGAAGATATCAATGCGTCCAAATTGCTCAACAGTTTTATTAACGTAGTTTTTTACATCTTCTTCATTGGTAACGTCTGCTTTAACTGTGATGACTTCTCCATATTGTTCAAGCTCGGCTTTTACTTTATCAAGTGAATCTTCATTCATATCTACAAGAGCAACTTTCGCTCCTTCTTTCAAAAAAATCTCACTTGTTTTTTGGCCAATCCCTCCTGCTGCTCCTGTAATAATTGCTACTTTTCCTTCTAACCTTGACATTTTTATTTCTCCTTTATGACATGAATTTGTTGATGTATTTTTAAGTCGTTTTACACATACAATTTTCATTCTGATTCCATTGAATGAGATGAGCGGTTGTAATTATTCATTCTCTAGCATTTCATCAACCTTATCTTTGTTATTATCAATCCATGTTTGTGCAACTTCTTCGGGATCTTCACCATTTTCAATTTCAGCAATCATTTCCTCCATATCAACTATTGGTATACTCCAATTGCTTAAAAAGTCATAAGCATCAGGTGCGTCTTCTTTTAACTTCTCATTAGCAACAACGCTAACATCAGAAGCTATAAAATACTCTGTTGCTTGTTCATTTGTTAATAATTTTATATCAAGGTGATTAAACATACTATGTGGACGCCATCCAAACAGCACAACTGGTTCTTTATTATCTAATTTAGCTTTAGTCGCAGCTATCATTGCGGCCTCAGAGGAATTAACCATTTCCATATCTAAATCATATTTATCAATAACCTTTGGAACATCTTCCACCGCTGGATCACCTGCTTCTATTGCCAGTACTTCATTATTTACTATGTCTTCCTTCCCTTTTAGATCACCAACATCATGAACATCCTCCATATACTCTGGAACCGCCAATCCCCATTCTGCGTTTTCATAACTTGTAGATAAAATCTCTATGGAATCGGAAAATTCCTCCAAAAGTGGAGTATGTTGTGGTTCCCAATAATCCATAAATATGTCAACATCACCACTTCCCAAACCTGCAAAAACAACTCCAGCATCAGCTTCTTCTTCTTCTACTTCGTACCCGATATCTTCTAGAATAATTTTAGCTATTTCAGTCGGTGGAACCGTACTTGTCCATGGTGTTTTTCCAAAAGTTAAAGTTTTATTATTATTATTTGATCCCTCATTACTTTTGTCGTCATCTTCTGTAACATCATTTGATGCGCAACCGATCATCACTATTGATAATAAGATTGTTATTAACAAAACAGTGATTCTATTCACTTTACCTCTCCTTCTTTAGAGTAATTAGAAAATAGGCCTAGAAAATCTAAAATTAACGTGAATTAGATTCAAAATAATTATTTATCCCCCATTCCGTATTGTTTAATAGTAAATAGTTGAAAAGGCTTTCTTCTATGTTAATAGTGATTTTCTAATGCACTTATCTTAATTTCATCCCTCCTAACTTTATGAAAATTATTTTTATATGTAACTTACTTCAAGTTGGATATAATCATATCACAATAAAACAGACAATTGTCAATAGCCGACATTTTTTGCATATTATAACCTTGACAGAAAACCGTCCGGACGGTAGGATTATTTCATAGGATTTTATCTTGATAGTAACAGTAATCAAAGTTATTTAAGTCCCCAAGGAATAGTGAGTTTGATTTCAATAATTCTCCTATTTCTTGAAAAAAATGACACAAAGAAAGATGAAATGGAGAAGAAATGAAGGAGGAAATATGCTATGAAAAAATCAACACCACTTGTATTAGGTATAGATGCCGGTGGTACCATGACCGATACGATTCTCGTAGATGAGCAAGGGAATTTTGCTGTTGGTAAAGCTCCAACAACACCTGGTCACGAAGCAGAAGGTTTTATTGAATCTGCACGTGACGCCACTGACCTTTGGGATTTAGAAATGAAACAAACCTTTCAAGAATTGTCGGTCGTTCTATATTCAGGTACAGCTATGCTAAATACTTTGCTTTCTAGAACAGGTCAACAATTAGGTCTTCTTATAACAAAAGGGATGGAAGATGCTGTTTTGATGGGAAGAGGAATGCAGTCATGGGCAGGTTATTCCTATGAAGATCGCTTGCATGCAGTTACACACGCTCATCCGGAGCCACTCCTACCAATAGATCGAGTACGCGGTGTAACCGAAAGGATTGACCAATTTGGTAAGGTCGTTATTCCAGCTTATGAACACGAGGTTGTAAGCGGTGTACAAGATCTTTTAGATCAAGGGATTGAAGCATTATGTATTTGCACCATATATTCTCACGTTAATCCTGAACACGAATTAAAAATAGGTGAAACGGCAAAAAAAATATTGGAAAAACATAATATAGATATTCCAATTTATTATAGTCATCAAGTTCGTCCAGTTATTCGTGAACAGTCACGTTTAAATAGTTTACTCATTGAGGCGTATGCAACGGCTAAAGGGCGCGAACAGTTATTGAATGTTGACAAAGCTACTAAGCAAGAAGGTTTTAAACATGGTGTACAAACAGTACTATCCTATGGAGGACTTGCTAATATGAATTACCCACGTCTTCATGAGACGATGATTTCCGGTCCAGTTGGAGGTATTTTAGGAGCAAAACATGTTGGTGAATTAATTGGTACAGATTCAGTCATTGTTAGTGATATGGGAGGAACGAGTTTTGATATAGGGGCCATTACCCGTGGTAATATTCCAATCGATAATGAGCCTACTTTAGATCGCTTTAAACTGAACCTTCCGACAATAGCAATGGATACGATAGGTGCAGGTGCTGGTACGATTATTAAAGTAGATCCTTATACAAACAAGGTCAGTCTAGGACCTGAAAGTGCAGGATCAGATCCAGGTCCGGTAGCGCTAGATAGAGGCGGTACGGAGCCGACAATTGGTGATTGTGATGCGATAATGGGGCGCTTAAACCCAGATTACTTCTTAGGTGGTAAAGTTAAACTGAATATTGAAAAGGCGAAGAAAGTATTGCAAGAGAAAGTAGCCGATCCTTTAGGAATAGACGTATATGAAGCAGCTGAAGGAATGGTAAACTTACTAGAATTAGAAGCAAGATCTTCGATTGAATCGATTATTTCTACACGTGGTGTAGATCCGAGTGAATACCATTTAATGGCTTATGGGGGATCTGGTCCACTTCATATGGCAGAATATAGTCGTGGATTAGGATTTAAAGGGATTATGACATTCCAATTTGCTGCAGCATTTTCAGCTTTTGGATGTACAACTGCAGATTACCTACACCGTTATAGTCAGTCCGTACAAATTATGATTGATCCGAATGCTCCAGAAGAGAACCGAGATCAAATACGCAGTCAGATTAATGAAATTTGGAACGAACTGAACAATGAAGCACATGAAGAGTTTGGTGCTGAAGGACACGATGTGGATACAGTTGTATGCGAACCTTTCGCAATGATGCGATACACGGGACAATTAGAAGATGTCGAAGTTCCAGCGCCAATGTTAAAGCTGGAGTCAGACGAAGATTTAGATAAACTGACAGATGCTTTTGAAACATTGTATGAAACGATGAACCGTAGCGTTTCTCGTTATGGAGAAATCGGCTTTACAATTATGGAACTCGGATTAACGGCACGCGTAGAAAAAGTAAAGCCTAATCTAAAACGCAGACCTTTAGGTCCAGAACAACCGAAGCCGGAAGCTTCTAAAGGAACACGATCCATGTATTACAATCGTGAATGGCATGAAGCACAACTTTGGGAAATGGACTTTTTAGAACCTGGTAATGTGCTAGAAGGCCCTGCCATTGTAGAACATCCTGCTACGACATTAGTTATTCCAAAAGGGGACCATGTACGTATAGATGAATGGACGATTTTGCATTATGAACATGGTGAACAAGAATAATAAACCATATTAAACGTTTGAATTGAAAAAGGAGGATCTTTATGAATACTGTATCAGAAAAAGAAACGATGACAATTAAAGAGCAATTACTTGAGTCTGATCGTATATTCAAAGAAACCGGTTGTTATGCTGGTATAACAGAATTGAAGTATCGTGAAGAGGACCCGCTTCGTTATGAGAGCCTTCATACAAAACTTCGATCCATTGCCGTAGAAGCTCGTGAGATGGCTCGACGCATTTCCGCTTCACCTGGTGTTCGAGAAGTTGGGGAAATGGTTGTTGCATTGTATACACCTGAAGGAGATGCGATCAGTCTTTCTACTGGTATTATGGTTCACGTACATACGATGAGCCGTTTCATCAAATGGATGATTCAAAATGGATACGAGGAAGATCCTGGTATTCGCCCTGGTGATATCTTCGCTAATAATGACGCCTTTATCGGTACAGTGCACGTACCAGACGTAATAGACGTCACGCCTATTTATTATGAAGGTGAGTTAATCGGTTGGGCAGGCGCGGTTGCCCATGAACTAGAAGTTGGTGGTATTACTCCAGGAGGCGATGTTTACTTAGCCCAAGAACGCTTTACGGAAGGTTTAATCGTTTCTGCAGAAAAAGTTGGAGAAAAAGATAAACTACGACGAGATTATCTCAATCGATTAGAGCGTAACCTACGTATGCCGATTTATTGGATGCTTGATCAAAAAGCTAAAGTAGCATCTTGTATTGAAATGCGAGAGAAAGTAATAGAGCTCATTGATGAAGTCGGTTTAGACTACTACAAGCGAGCGACTCGAGAGTTTATTGAAGAGGGTCGTCGCTCACAACTTTCGCAAGTACAAGATCTAATGGTTCCCGGACGTTATCGAGGACATACATCTTATGGTCATATTACTGAAGGGAAGCCAGGCATCTTACCATTAGGCGATGAGAACTTGCTGTATTCCATTCCACTCGAATTAAATGTGAGTGGTGACGGACATATGCACTTAGATTTTGAGGGAACAGGTTCTTGGGGATATCACTCTATGAACTGTACACCAGCTGGAATGGATGGTGGCTTGTTTGTTGCTCTCACTCAGAGTATGAACTTTGAAGGTAAAGTGAATGATGGGGCATGGATGGCTACCGATATGAATTTACCATCAGGGACGTGGACAAATCCAGATAATCATCTTGCAGCTACAGCTACATCCTGGTCGCTTATGCTGCCAGCATTTGGTGTTTTCCAGCGGCTACTTAGCCGAGGATTCGTAAGCCGAGGATTCAAAGAAGAGGCGTTTGTAGGTCAAGTGAATAGCCCAATGGTTGAAATGGGCGGTCAAAGCCAGTATGGTGATCAGTTCGGAATGGCTTTGTTTGAATGTGCGGCGGCTGGAAGTGGTGCCCTCGGTATGAAAGATGGAATCGACACTGGATATGTTGGATGGAATCCTGAATCAGATATGGGGAATATGGAAGTCTGGGAACAAGGTGTACCAATGCTCTATTTAGGCCGAAGTATTACAGCTAATTCGGGAGGAGTAGGTCGTAATCGTGGTGGAAATTCCTTTACGTCGATGTGGCTCGTTCATAACACAGATCAATTAACGATCGCTACATCAGAGCATTCAAGCCGTGTATTTGATAATGCTGGTATATGTGGAGGTTATCCAGCACCGACAGCTCATCAGCATTTTGCTGTACGAAATACGAACATCGAACAATTAGTCGAGGAACAGAAACCACTTCCACATTCACTTGGTAACGATCCAAACGTTACTGATTTGGAAAAACTTGTTGATGGTGACTTAGAAGTCGTGGAGGGTCCATACATTGATAAGCCATTTAAATCAGGTGATCTATTTGCCCACGTTTACAATGGTGGAGGCGGATACGGTGACCCTATTGAGCGCGACCCATTAGCCATTGGTCGAGATGTGGAAAATGGTTACGTAACAGCAGAAATTGCAAGTAACGCTCATGCTGTCGTACTTAACTTTGATGAAGAAAAAAATACATGCCATGTTGATATGGAAGCGACTGCAAAACGTCGAGAGGAAGTTAAAAAATCTCGCTTAAATAAAGCGATTCCAGTGGAAGATTGGATTAATTCAGAGCGAGAGCGAGTGCTAGAAAAAGATTTTGTTACAGAAGTACGAAACATGTATGAAGATACGATGAGTATATCTGAGCAATTTGCCAAAGAGTTCAAAGAATTTTGGAAGCTTCCTGAAGACTTTACAATGTAAGGAGTAGATAACAATGACAAGTTATGATAAGGAGACCATTCGTGATTTAATAGACGGTAAGCTGCCTTGGCAGACAACAAAATCCATTATGAGTCAATATAAGGACAATGATCGTTTTTTCAAATATATCGATATTCTACAAGAACGAGTAAATTTTAAAGATCAAATTTTACTTCCGATTGGCGAACACTTATACATTGTCGCTAAAGAAGAACAACCAAAAGGGGAACGCATTGTTAAATGCGGCTGTGGCCACGAATTTGGTCATTACACAGAGAACTGGAAACTAAAATCTGTCGTTAATGTTAGGAATGATAAAGAACAAATCGCTGAAATTTATCCAGGTCGTCTTGCGTATGATCCTGAATGGATGGAGCTTCGTGAGTTTATTTGCCCAAATTGTGCCACGTTGTTGGAAGTAGAAGCAGCGGTACCAGGGTATCCAATTGTATTTGATTTTCTACCAGATTTAGAAACTTTTTATCGTGATTGGCTTGGGAGAGAGTTACCAGCTGAAACGAATAGTAAGTAATTTCAAAGTTACTATAAAAAATGGTGGGGGCGCATGATCTCGCCCCTTTTTTCAATGTTATGATATGCAATATCTAACGTCCAGGATCATTCGATAGCATAGAAGAATTGATCATATTCATTTAGTGTTAAATAATCTAATGTTGAGTGAATTCCTTCTCTATTATAAACTCCACATACAACTGTATTGCCGCGATTGCTTCTGATTTTGTATGAAATTACAAATCTATATAAATATTCTTTTTAAAAGTCGCAAAAAACGGCTCTGCACACATTGATAACGACTCCCATTTTATTATCAATCACATAACTAACATTTTCGTGACATAATTGAAAAGTCTGCTTATCAGCAACCCCCGTCATATCAAGCATTATTTAATTAGGCTTACATCATGCCCGGCGTGTTGTAAGCCGCTTTTTTGTGTTGTGTTAAATTGTGAAATGGCTTTGAATCAATGGTTTTGATAGTCTATAAACAAAGATAATTGCGTGTGATTTTGTATTATTGTTTATTCCTGTTACTTTTTTGTTACTTTTTTAAAATTATATTTTACATATATATTTTGCAAATGAACTTTTTCTTACCATGATTATTATCTTAACTATCAATCACTTTCACAGTTGTGCAAATTCTTGATATGAAAGGATTGGTCGTCGGTTCATTTTCCGTTACTATCTATTTTTGTAGTTACTTCCAACTTTTCACTGGATGTTCGTCACATTTACGTCACCACAACATTGTCATTGTCTGTACTATCAATAAAAAATCCAATATAATTAGCGCTTCGAGAACTGTTATGTGGAATGTCAACACTCAACTGAACAAATTTTTAAAGGTGTTTCAACTTGTATTCAGCTGGTGTTAAATAATCTAGCGATCCGTGAATTCGAATAT
>NZ_JAGIKX010000049.1:0-14722 GCF_017874635.1 Virgibacillus alimentarius | reverse complement strand
GCTGGTTTAGCTTCGTGTTGCTTTTTTTAAGTGAATTGCACCTTGATAATCAAATAGTTATTTATTTTTCTTTTGACATACTACCGCAGGTCTTTTTTTCTTCTGTTAAATAAATCATTAATTCCTGAATTGGCACACCTTCTGCATTTAAGCCATGGGCATCTGCCTCTGCCATATTTCCATACACATACGCGGTCATCATTCCTGCCAATTGCTTCTTTTCGAACACTTTTTTATCACGAATAAAAGATTCTACTTCATCAACCGATCCGGTAACTGCACATGTATTGTCTCTAAGTACCTCCGCTTCTTCTTTTAAAATCAATTCCCCTTCTTGTAAAATCAGGACTTCTTCAAATAATAAACTGACTTCATCAATCAAATGGGTTGAAAAAATAATTGTTCGCTTTTCTGCCTCATATTCTTCTAGTAGTATCTCATAAAATTTTTTTCTTGCTGCAGCATCAAGCCCGATATAAGGTTCATCAAAAATAGTAATCGGAGCTTTGCTTGCTAACCCAACAACTATCCCCAGTGCCGATTCCATCCCTTTGGATAGTGTTTTTATTTTTAAATGGCGGTTTAAACTGTATATTTTAATTAGTTTGTCTGCTAGTACCTGATCCCATGTTGGATAAAAAAACGAATAAATCTTCAATATATGTTTCACTTTTAAATCCCTCTTAAAATTATTACCTTCTTTAATTAGACAGATGGATTCTGTAAGTTTTTGATTATCAAATGGATTTTCTCCATCGATTGTAATTTGGCCACTGTCAGCTAAAATCTGGCCAGATAGAATTTCCATAAATGTTGTTTTCCCAGCCCCATTTCTGCCGAGCAAGCCATAAATCTTTGGTTCTGATAATGTAAAAGTAATATTGTTTAAGGCAGTGTTATCCTTATATTTCTTCATTAAATTTCTTATCTCAATATTCATTAAGTCGTCAGCTCCTTTTCTAACATCTGCATGATGTCACCTGCATCAATATGCAACTTTCTCGCTTCGCTAATTAATGGATGCACATAATTTTCTTTAAATGTTTGTTTTCGTTCCTCAATTAAGATAGATTTAGCATCTTCTGTAACAAACATTCCCACACCCCTTTTTTTGATTAGAACCTCCTTATTTACAAGTTCATTAATTCCTTTCGCTGCTGTTGCAGGATTGATTTTATAATATTTTGCAAATTCATTTGTGGAAGGGATACGCTCATTTTTTTTAACTGCCTCATTGATAATGGAATCCTCAAGCTGTTCTTTAATTTGTATGAATATTGGTTTGTCTTCATCCAATTGATGTTTCATGTTTACCCCCCTCACTTAACTGGTTCATTACTCATGTAACTAACTATATAACCAATCAACATATTTGTCAATCATTTTCTGAAAATATTTGCAACTACTCATCAAAAAAGCTTCACACATTTTTCCGTGTGAAGCTTTTACGTGGAGCAAAACACTCAACTAATAAAATAAACACAGTAGCATGGATCCACTATGTATCTACCGAGTTAATCGAATGAAAGTCTTTCTTTATGTTTTCTAACTGAGTGTGGTCACTCATGCTCCTTGATGAGAACCTTTTTCCTTGTGTTCCAACCGAGTTTGGTCTCTCCTATCTCTATATCGAGCCAGAAAAAATAGCATGGGAAATATTTTCGAATAATTCCCATGCTCAATCCTATACGGATTCTATCGTTTTTTATTTTAAAGAAAAACACATTACATCATGTTAGGTAAACCTTGTTAATCTTCTTGTTGGTCTGTTTTTTTTGGTAAGCGGCCAGCCTTTTTTGCAGATTCCCTTAATAAAAATTCCAAATGACTATTGACACTGCGAAATTCATCTTTTGCCCAGGTTTGTAAAACATCATACAGTTTCGGATCAATCCGCAATGGAAAATTCTTTTTTTTAGCCATAAAAACCAGCCTTATTGATATAATGATCCTGTATTTACAACAGGTTGTGTACCGCTGTCAGATACAATCGATACAAGTAAATTATTAATCATGGCCACACGACGCTCATCATCCAATTCAACCATACCGTTCTTTTCTATTTGCTTTATCGCTCCCTGAGCCATTCCTACAGCCCCATCCACAATTTGCTTTCGGGCTGCAACAATTGCACTTGCCTGTTGACGCTGAAGCATTGCTTGAGCAATCTCCGTGGAATATGCGAGATGTGTTAACCTTGCCTCGATTACCTCAACACCGGCAACCTTCAAACGTTCCTGCAATTCTGCTGTTAACTCATTAGATACCTCTTCCGGGTTGCCCCTTAACGTTAATTCGGCATTTTCAAAGGTATCATATGGATATTTCGTTGCAACAGCTCGAATCGCTGTTTCACTTTGAATTTCCACAAATTCCTCATATTGATCAACGTCGAAAACTGCCTTCGCTGCATCGATTACTTTGAATACAACAACTGCTGCAATTTCAATTGGATTCCCATTAACATCATTTACTTTCAGCCGTTTACTATTAAAATTACGTACCCGTAAAGAAATCGTTCTCCTCATGGAGAAGGGGATTGTTACGACGATTCCTTCACGCCTAACAGTTCCCATATATTTTCCCAAAAAGATGACAACTACCGCTTGATTAGGCTGGACTAATGTTATTCCGCTTCCTAGTACAATAGCAATAATCAGACAAATTCCGCCAAGTATAAACTGCTCATTAATCAAGCCCAAAACAGTACCTGCCAATAGTATTGCAATGATAACAATACCAACAAATCCATTCATCGCCCAGGCTTTTCTTTCATAAATCATCTAAACACCATCCCTACGTGGTTGATTTTACTTCCATATCAATATGATATCACTTTTATATCTTTTTGACAATTCACAAAGTAAGCTTAGCTTGCATTTTCAAGCAAACCATCGACTGGACTTTTTTCCTGATGAATAAAATAACTTTCTCCATTAGTATTAATGGTTAGGTCCCCGAAGACCGCAGTTGAATAGATTTGTGCTTTTATTTTATTTAAATTTTTAATAACCCGATTAACTGGATGACCGTAATCATTTGATTTACTATATGTTAGAATAGCAACTTTTGGATTCACTTCCTTTAAAAAAGCTAAGGAGCTACTCGTATTTGAACCATGATGCGCTATCTTTAAAAAATCCGCCTCCAAATTGTATTTTTTCATCAGCTTCATTTCTTGATCCCGTTCCACGTCAGCCATGAATAAAAAATCCATTTCTTTAAAACTTACTTTCAAGACAATGGATGATTGATTATTATTTTTTTTAGCCGAATGTGTATTCAAAACACGAATGTTAATTCGCGGATCCAGTTTTATTAATTCATTTTCTTTTGCTATTTCTAATGGTATCTTTTGTTTGCCTATTTCTTTCATAAACTTAGCATAAGTTTTTGTTGAATACAGCTTTCCTGAGTCAAGAACTTTATCTACTTCTACTGATTTCAGCACATGTCTAAGGCCCCCAATATGATCAATATCAGGGTGTGTAGCAACAAGCAAATCAATTTTATTTATTTTATGTTTTTTTAAATAGGCAACCACCTTTTTTTTAGCTTCTGGCGGCCCTCCATCAATTAAAATCGTCTTATTTGATGGAGTCTGTATTAGCATACTATCCCCTTGACCCACATTGATAAAATGAATATCCATTTTCGGCTGCTGTTCACTATGAACAGATGTGAAAGGGGGGATGATAAATCCAATAACAAATAGTAATATGATGAAATAATAATTCGTGCGCATAAAAGCCAATCCCTTATTATAAGATGCTTTTAGTTTGGCACGATTTGTTTTGATTTATGAATAATTTCTTAGCCGAATTTCATTTTAAAATACTGCAAATTTTATCATTCTTTCTTTTGAAAATGCTCATTCATGGAAACCTCTACTCTTTTGAAGTATAGATAGTATCCGGTCCAATATAGACCATATATGACAATAATCAAAACAACACCAAGAATAATAAATTTAAAATCCAACGGAATCCATCCAATTGGAATTGCAATGAAAAAATAAATAGCGATCGATAGAAAAAAATGGATAAGTGTAGCTTTTAATGGACTCCATTGATCTTTTTCATAAATAAATGAGGATAAACCAAAATAAATACCAAGGACAAAACTAGCAAGCATATGATTCCAAACTTCAGCTACTGATCCTTCAATATGATTAAATTTCATAATGGTAAGAGCAATAAATGTGTAAAGGGCTCCAAATGCAATCCCGATCAAACTTCGCTTAAGGATTTCAATTATCATGATGTATGCCTCCCATCCGCATTTTTTCTTTAATCTTTGCAACATATCTGCGGGAAATATACTCTTTATTACCGGATTGAAAGTATACACAGAGAGTTCCATTAAATGATAATTCAAAACGCTGTATCCGGTTCAAGTTGCCAATAACTGATTTCGAAAAACGCATAAAATAATGTGGGATCAGCATTTTCTCTACTTCATAAAGTTTCAATTTTATTTCATAGTGCTTATTTTTCAATGCTGCAAATGTCTTTCTATTCTCTGTATATACAAAATCAATTTCATCTGGTTTTAGTAACACGGTCTGACCTTCTTCAATCCCAAATAAACGCCTAGATTGTCTTTTCTTTATCACTTGAAGTATTTCTTCTAATTCTTCTGACCATGCATCAGCTTGAATAGTGATCGACGTTTCTGTATATTTTTCGTCAATATCAAAATTCACCTTCATTCTCATACCCCCATATAAATACTAACCTCGTGCCTTTTTCAAGTAGTTAGAATACCGAAATATGGCAACAGAAAATCAAGTAAAAATGGGTTCGATCATCGGTCTTTGATGATTGAACCCATTTTTCTCAGGATTATTTTCGTGATCTGTTGCCTGATTTCTGTTCATGGCGATGCACTTTTTCAAGTTTACCGCCTTGAACGCAAACCCTAATTCATTTTCCACCTTCTCTTTGCCCCTCACCGACAAACGCGTGAAGCGCAAATTAGCCTTCAGAAATCCGAACGCTGGTTCTACATCTGTTTTACGCTTGCCGTAAATTTCGCCAGTTTCTTCTTCCGAAGCTTCTTTCTAATATATTCTTTTTCCTGCTCCCATTTTTCGTTATAATAAATTTTCCGGTTGTTTCCTTCTTTTGCTTTTCTGTCTTCGAATAACTGTTGCGTTTTCCGAAGACTTTTATGTCATTTTCGTATTTCTGTTTGCGGATTAAAAAGTCCTGGAATCGTTTGCGATATTGTTTCGGTTCTTTACGTTCGGACGAAGCTGCTTACGTTCACTTCTATCTTCACTTGCTTCCATTTGCGGAAACGATTAATCGTTCGATAACTCGGTTCATATCCCTGGGGCCAGCCACATCATGCGGGGATGATAGGCCGGACAGCCCGTCTCACACAAAAGGCTGACGAATGCTTCGTCCGGAATACTTTCCACGACATAGGCAATATCATCTTCTTGTAATGTAATTTCTAAACCAAGCGGCAACACAACTAAGCAGCCGCCTGCAGTGCAGGTCAACGGGATTACTAAAAACCACACGGAAAAGTAAAATAAAGAATTTCGGGAGTTCCATCTAGAGATGGGACTCCCGAAACTCCTTTACATTTACTGGGTTTTGTCCCAGTCTCTTCTAATTCTTTCATCGAACTTATACATTTTTAACGACAATCTCATTTTCTTCAACATCAATGTGTACTGCATTTACGGTTTCTTCTTCTAAAATTAAGTCTGTCATTTGATCCTCGATTTTATCTTGGATAACTCGACGTAAAGGTCGAGCGCCAAAGCGCGGATCATATCCTAGGCGAACTAATTCATGTTTTGCAGCATTTGTGATTGTAATTTTTATATCATTTTCTTCAATGGTTCTCTCTAAATCTGTCAGCATAAGATCAACGATTACCATTAAGTTTTCCTCAGAAAGTTCATTAAATGTGATTATAGAATCAAATCTGTTCAGGAATTCCGGTTTAAAATAAACACTTAGAGTTTCCAATGTTGATACAGCGTCATGCTCTGCTTTATTAAAGCCTACACTAATTTGCTTTTCGCCGGTACCTGCGTTACTGGTCATGATAATCACTGTTTCTTTAAAGCTAACCGTACGGCCGTGAGAATCAGTTAAATGACCATCTTCCATAATTTGCAGGAACATATTTTGTACGTCCGGATGTGCTTTTTCAATTTCATCCAGCAAAATGATGGAGTATGGGTTGCGGCGTACGCGCTCTGTTAATTGTCCAGCCTCTTCATGACCAACATAGCCAGGAGGTGAACCGATAATTTTTGACACGGCGTGTTTTTCCATATATTCACTCATGTCAAGGCGAATGAGTGACTCTCTAGATCCAAATAGCTCCTCCGCAAGTGCTTTCGTTAATTCTGTTTTACCTACTCCTGTTGGTCCAACAAATAGAAAAGTACCAATTGGACGCTCATGTGATTTTAATCCTGCGCGACTGCGGCGAATTGCTTTCGCTACTTTATCAACGGCTTTTTCTTGTCCGATAACTTTAGCACCGAGGTTTTTACCGATGTTTTTCATTTTTTCCTGCTCATCTGTTTGAAGTTTTGTTACAGGGATACCTGTTTTTTCCTCAACGATAAGCTGAATATCAGAAATATCTACATCAACGACTTTTTCATCATCATTTGCTTTTTCCAATTGTTTTTGTAATTGTATTTCTTGATAACGTAAATTTGCTGCTTTTTCATAGTCTTCTTTTTCTGCAGCTTGTTGTTTCTCTTGAACAACTTGATCCAAGCGTCTTTGGATGGAATTAGAGTCATTTTCAGCATTCTCTAAGTTCAAGCGTGATCCGACTTCATCCATTAAATCAATTGCTTTATCTGGTAAAAATCGGTCTTGAATATAACGTTGTGATAGTATGACAAAAGCACGAATTGCTTCATCGGAATAACGGACTTCATGGAAATTTTCATAACGATCTTTAATTCCATTTAAAATTTGAACTGCTTCTTCTGCAGATGGTTCTTTTACAATGATTGGCTGCAAGCGGCGTTCAAGGGCTGCATCTTTTTCAATTTGACGGTACTCTTTTAATGTTGTTGCACCGATCAACTGAAGCTCCCCGCGCGCTAAGGCAGGTTTTAGAATATTGCCAGCATCCATTTGTGAGTTTTCTGCGGTTCCTGCACCTACCAATAAATGAATTTCATCCACAAATAGAATGACGTCTTGACGAGCTTGTAACTCTTGAACTAATTGCTTCATACGTTCTTCAAACTGTCCGCGAATCCCTGTATTTGCGACTAATGATGCTACATCCAACAAGTAAACTTCTTTATTCATAAGTTTTGCTGGTACGTCACCTTCAACTATTTTAACAGCAAGTCCTTCTGCAATAGCCGTTTTACCAACACCAGGTTCACCAATTAAAACAGGATTGTTTTTATTTCTTCTGTTTAATGTCTCAATAACTCGTTTTATTTCATTATCACGACCGATTACCGAGTCAATTAAACCTTTTTTTGCATCATCGGTGACATTTTTACCTAATTCATCTAACAATCCGCCACCTTGATTTGCTTGTTGTTGCTTTGTCCTTGTTCCCGTTTGACTTCCACCATTTTGTTGAAAGAAATTATTCGCAAATGCATTATTTCCACCAGAGAAAAAGTCATTGGAGTTCATCATTTTTCCCTGAATATCTTGAAAACAAGCATTACATAGGTGGATTTGCATTCTTTGATGATTCATTTGCATAGACATGTTTACTGTTGCTTGGTTTTTGCCACATTGTTGACATAACATGTGCAATTCCTCCTTTAAACTTTTCAGTAACTTTATTTATATCAATTTTGACTTTGACTATCTTTGACCTTTCAATTGCTATTATACTCTGACCTATTTTGACTTTCAAGGGGGATGCTTCAATTTTTTCTAAAAAAACATTAAAAAGGACCTCAAATCCCATTTGATAGTGATTCAAGGTCCCTTCTTTCGTATCATTTCCGTCTATTGTTTTTGTTGTAGCTTTTCCTTTTGACGCAACTCCACACGTCTGATCTTCCCGGATGTAGTTTTCGGTAGTTCATTCAGAAATTCTATTTGTCTCGGATATTTATAAGGGGCGGTCCATTCTTTAACATGGTCCTGTAAGTCTTTGACCAAGTCCGGATTTGTTTGATCAATTCCTTCTTTTAAAACAATAAATGCTTTAACAATATTGCCTCGTACCTCATGCGGACTTGCGACTACAGCACATTCCTGTACAAATGGATGCTTGACCAAAGCGTCCTCCACCTCAAAAGGACCGATTGTATAGCCAGAACTAATAATAATGTCATCGCTTCGACCTTCAAACCAAAAATAGCCATCCGCATCCTTGGATGCCTGATCACCAGTTACATAATAATCTCCTCGCTGCGACATTTTCGTTCGTTCCGTATCCTTATAATATTCACGGAATAATGCAGGGCAGTCAAGTTTTACAGCAATATCTCCCCGTTCATTAACGCCGACTGGTTTTCCTTCATTATCAATGATCTCTACATCATTTCCCGGTGTTGGTTTACCCATAGATCCCGGTTTCACTTCCATTCCTTTCATAAAACCTAAAAGTAATGTATTTTCGGTTTGACCATATCCATCACGTACAGTTAAATTGAAATATTTCCTAAATGTATCGATTACTTCCCGGTTTAATGGTTCACCTGCAGAAACAGCACTATGCAAAGTAGGGAAATGATACATATCTAAATTATCGACTTTTGCCATTAAGCGATATTCTGTGGGGGTACAACATAATACATTCATTTCATTCTCTTGTAATAAATTCAAATATGTTTTCGGATCAAATTTCCCATTGTAAATAAATCCTGTCGCTCCCGAACCAAGCACAGATAGAAAGGGGCTCCAAACCCATTTTTGCCAGCCAGGACCAGCTGTTGCCCAAACTTTATCACCATCATTAATACTTAGCCAATTTTTAGAGGCTGTTTTTAAATGCGCATATCCCCATCCATGAGTATGTACAACCCCTTTCGGATTGCCTGTTGTACCAGACGTATACGGCAGAAATGCGATATCATCTTTCGTAGTAGCTACTATTTCTAACTGATCGGAAGAAGTCTCCTTTAATTCGTCTAGAAAATGCCATCTTTCAACTGGTTCTCCTATTACAAAACGTTTTAAGTCATTATATTCGTTGATACTTCTGTATTGATCAACAAAAGGAAAATAACTAACAAGGCCGCTCACTTCTCCATGAGTGACGCGATACTGCAAATCTTTCGTCTTTAACATTTCCGAACTAGGAATAATAATAATTCCTGTTTTCAAAGCTGCTAAGTAGACCTCGTATGCATCAATTAGACGGGGAATCATTACTAATATCTTGTCCCCTTTTCTCAGGCCGTTATTTAAGAAAGCGTTACCAATTTTGTTTACATTTTTCATCAATTTAGCATAAGTAATTTCCTTCTTGTTTCCACTTTCATCTTGCCAAATTAAAGCTTTCCTCGCAGGATCTTTTATGTAACGCTCCACCTCCATAACGATATTATAGTCTTTCGGAGCAATCAAATCTTTTTTTTTCATTTTCTATCACTCCTTTTAAAGTATATCGTTTAGTGTATCAAAATTTTTTGAATATTACAATATGACAAAAAGAAAAAGGGAGGCTTTTTCGAAAGCCTCCCTTTATTTTATAGGTTATAAATCTCTTCTGGTATATGGTCATTGATGATCAGATTATCGAGACTTTTAAATTGATAGCCTTGTTCTCGCAGATCTTTAATAAGATACGAAAGCGCCTCAGCATTATCACCTGAAACAGCGTGAAGTAATATAATCGCCCCAGGGTGAATCTGCTCCATAATTTGATCATATGCATATTTCCATCCTTTTTGGTTGTCAGTCTCCCAGTCAATGAAGGCTATTGACCAAAATATATGTGTATACCCTAATTCTTTCGACCACTTTAACGTCTTTTCACTAAACATTCCTTTTGGAGGGCGCATATATTGCATTTGCTTTTGACTTGATACTTCAGCAACTGCCTTCTCTAATGTGTCTAATTCCTTTTTAATTGACGCTTTGGATATTGTTGTGAAATCCGGATGATGATATGAATGGTTTCCAATAATATGATTTTCGTCTGCCATTCTTTTTACTAAGTCGGGCTCACTTTTTACATATTGACCTGTCACAAAAAATGTTGCTGGGACATTTTCTTCTTTTAAAATATCTAATACTTTTTCCGTGTGCCCCTGTTCATACCCATTATCAAACGTTAAATAAATATTTTTATCACCTGAAAAATCCGCATAAAAAGCGCCGTACTTATCTAAAATCTCTTTATACTTACCAACATCAGGTATTTTCTGATCTTTATTTTTCTTATATCCCCATCCATATCCACTAGAAGCTTCATATGGCTGCACACCTATTGAAAAAGCTAGAAAAATAAAGAGTGATGTAATAACGCTTACTTTTCGCATAACAAATCCACCTTTTTTCTTACCTTTTCCTTTATTAGGATTTACTATGCAATCAAAAGATTAGGGAACCGGCCCAACCAAAAATAAACAGTGGAATATTAAAATGCAAAAAGGTTGGTACACAAGTATCCCAAATGTGGTTATGATTACCATCCGCATTTAATCCTGCGGTTGGACCAAGCGTACTGTCAGATGCCGGTGATCCTGCATCACCTAAAGCTCCTGCTGTACCAATTAATATGGCTGTTGCCATTGGCGAGAATCCTGCAGTCATACAAATCGGTACATATAGAGCAGCTAAAATCGGGATTGTGCCGAAAGAAGAACCAATTCCAATCGTAACAACTAAACCAACAAGTAATAAAATAAATGCGATTCCTGCTTTATGACTTGTTTCAAGGTAGTTTGATGATACCTCTACCAATGCATCAACTGCTCCTACTTCTTTTAAAATATTGCCGTAACCAGAAGCAACAAGCATAACAAATGCAATTACTCCCATCATACTAACACCATTAGCTACAATATTGTCACCTTTTTTCAGCGGAACAACATTTGTTACAAACATAATGGCTAAACCTGCCATTGCACTAGCAACTAAATTTTCTGAAACAATTTGTACGATAAGTGCTGTAAGAATTGCAATAATTGTAAATGTATGCTTCGTCGTAAAGGAAACGTTTGTTAATTCAGGTGTCTCTATGCTAACTTCACCGCCCCCAGATCCTGGAATGGGATCCCGGTCTTTTCGATACGTTATAAAAATTGCAAATAATAGACCTACGATCATACCAGCGCCCGGTACTAACATGGAAAGTGTAGCTTGATTTAAAGAAAAAGATACACCGTTTTGTTCCATACCCTCTAAAAGAATGTTTTGAAATATAAGTCCAAATCCAGCTGGTATCATGATATAAGCTGCTTTCAGTCCAAATGTTAATGAAGTTGCAACAGCCCGGCGGTCTAAGCGCATATCATCAAATAGTTTTAATAATGGTGGTATTAAAATAGGAATAAAAGCAATGTGCACAGGAATTAAATTTTCTGCCAACGATGCAATACCTGCAAGAGCAAGCAGCATCATTGTTTTCTTCCCTGTTAAAACACGAATGATGATATTCACTAATATTCCAGTAATGCCCGAGTAGTTAATTGCTACTGCGAAAGCTCCTAATAAAATATAACTCAATGCTGTATTTGCCTGTCCTCCCATACCGCTAACTAACATGTCAATAGACTCAACAATGGAAAGTCCAGCCGTTAATCCGGCGGTAAGCGCTGCGGCAATAATAGCGAGAATTACGTTTACGCTAAATAAACTAAGTATTGTCATAACTAATACAGAGACAATTACAACCCATTCCATATCTGCTTCCCCTTTCAAAAACACGCCCACTTTTTATATACTTTAATACTTCATCATGATAAAGTAATAAAGTGAAAAAATCAACCCTTTTTAACAAAATCACTAAAAAAGATGCTCACATGCTAAAAACCCTGCACTAAAGTGAACAGGGTTTTTAAATTACTATTTTAATTGAAAAGAAAAAGATACATGATCTTGAATTGGGATCCATGCTCCAATTCCTTGCTTCGTGACATTTTTAACAACAATGGTCTTCTTGGAACCTTTTAATTGGATGTATACTTCACCAAATGTCACTTTACCTTTTTCGTTTACAGCTGGAGCATATGCCTTTAAACTTCCGGATTTTTTGATTGGTACTGTGTAGGAATTATCCTTTTTTGTATCCTTTCCAATAATGGATTGATATGAAAGAGGTAAATTGGTTTTCTCCTTTGTACGGAGCAACATCATTTTTTTAACATCTTCTGGATCCGAGATTTTATTAGTAAGAGCCCCTTTTACATTTCGTTGTTCTTGCTGGTTATAATAAATTTCCTGATCTTTTTCTCCTCCTATATTATTCAGTTCATTGGAATTTATTTGCTGGTATTCCCAATTAATATTTGTGTCTGATGATTGATAATTAAGTGGCCAGCGACCTACATAAATCATTCCTCGGTATCCTACTGCAATTGGAGAAGGTTTTAGTGTTGTCTCGTTTAACATTTTGATCAGATCGGGATTTTCGATTGGAACTTCTACTTTTTTTAATAAGTCTTTTGTTAAAGCACTCGGTTCAACAACTTCCTGATCCTCCGCTGAATTAGGAAATGTATTTTCTTTTGATATCGATAAAACATGACTCGGTATTTTAAAATCCTCTTTCTTTTTCTCCTTCTCAGCTGCAATGCTATTTAAAGGAATTAAACATGTATAAGCAAGTAGTAATAGTGCAAAGAGATAATATCTTCGTTTCATGATGTGTCCCATTCCTTTCGCTTTTTTTATAGTTTTTTCGGACACACTAATATTATACGCTCTATCTTTTGAACCATAAAAAAACTCCCTTCTAAGGGAGCTTTTCCTACTTGCTTAATTCAATTAGATCGATCGTTTCCTCAATTTGAATGCTGTTTTCAACCGAGCGGATCATAGAGCAATTTTTTCTTGTTAATGCAAGGTTTTTATGCATTTTTTCAGGATCTAAATGATAGCCTTTAACCGTAAAATGCAAAGATATTTTTTCAATTTGATTTGCTTCATCTGGATTTCTTTCTACATCTGCAGTAACGATTAAATCATCAATTTTAATACGCTGTTTATCTAAAATCTTTCGAAATACGGAGCTGCTGCACCCTGCAATGGATGCAACCATTAATTGAAAAGGGCGGTATCCATCATTTTCATCACCTGATATATCTAGCTCACCATAATTTAATCGAATTCGCATCCCATTGTCTTTTAAATAAAATCGCATTTTTTTACCTCCCTCTATTTTAGTACTAATCATTTAAAAAACTCACATAATTTAAGTATAACTTACATTTTATTTTGAATACAGACTATTGAATTGTAGAGAAAAAACAATTAAATTAAAGTAATAACATAAAAGCAGCCGAGGTGAAATGAAATGATATCTCCTAGAATTAGATTTTCAATACTAATCGCACTAGTGACTATTTCAGGGTTTTCTCAAGGAATGCTCCTTCCATTAATTGCAATTATTCTGGAGAAAAATGGTGTACCTTCGTCCGTTAACGGATTGCACGCAACTGGTTTATATATTGGCATACTGGTAGCATCTCCTTTTATGGAAAAGCCAATGAAAAAATTCGGATTTAAACCTATTATTGTAGTTGGTGGAGTACTCGTTTTCCTCTCTCTCGCTCTTTTCCCATTTTGGGAAGCACTATGGTTCTGGTTCATCTTACGTGTCACTGTTGGTATTGGTGATAATATGCTGCATTTTGGAACGCAAACATGGATTACAACAACATCTGATAAAAAGAACAGAGGTCGAAACATTGCCCTTTATGGATTATCTTTTGGTCTTGGTTTTACTTTAGGACCTTTAATGACAAGTTTGTTAGCTGTAAGTGAGGCATTACCATTTTTACTCTCTGCCGCTTTTAGTATGATCGTCTGGTCGTTGATGCTGTTCGTGCGCAATCAATGGCCTGAGGAAGACATCGAAACAAGTCCAACAAGTTCCCTGGGGAGATTTTTTCAAACTGGAAAGCTTGCCTGGATTGCATTACTCCCTGGCTTTGGTTACGGATTTTTAGAAGCTACTTTACATGGGGTGTTTCCCATATATGGGATGCGAATAGGCCATGAAGTTCATATCCTTTCATTAATTATCCCATGTTTTGCTGCTGGTAGCATCATAACACAACTTCCTTTAGGAATGTTAAGTGACCGTATTGGCAGAAGAAAGGTTTTATTATTTGTTTTAAGTTGCGGTTCCGCTTTTTTTATGATCTCGGCATTTTTAGAAACATCCGTTGTAGCGTTATTTGTTTTATTTAGTTTAGCTGGAGGGTTTGTTGGTTCTCTCTATTCATTAGGTATGTCCTATATGACTGATTTATTGCCGAAAGCTTTGCTTCCAGCTGGAAATCTTATGTTCTCCATTTCCTTCAGTCTCGGAAGTATTAGTGGCCCTTTTATAGGGGGAATGTTTATTCAGGTACTTCCAAACATATCTTTCTTTTATATGATTGTAATCATGTTAGCACTAATCCTGCTAGCGACAATTATAAAAAAAGATTACGGCTTAGGTTCAAACCATGTATAGCTATTACCCTTTTCTAGCATCTTCATATCGAGTAGGAGGATAATCATTAATTGATTATCCGACCTCTCACACCACCGTACTTACGGATCCGTATACGGCGGTTTAATTTTATTCTATACAT
>NZ_JAGIKX010000048.1:0-14836 GCF_017874635.1 Virgibacillus alimentarius | reverse complement strand
GGACAAAAGAAGAAGGGGCACCATGAAAAAGTAAGTAATTCTAAGAAAAAGCTAGTTTAAGAGAAAATGTGTCCAAAATTCGGGGGTTAATCCGGTGTGTTTTCTGCACCAATGTCAGAACTGGCCCTTATCCACTTCTTAATTTTAAATGTTCTTTTTCTTTCATACTTAAAAATCCCCCTTTAGATAATTCGTCATCTAAAGAGGGGGAATTTAGGCATTAATTTTTAAGGATTGATAGTGAAGCGAATTTTGATACAATTCTTTGAAAAAGCAGAATGATCAAGTAATCAACTTTTTTCTTAAAATAATAAAAACCTCCAAGTAACTCTGTAATTACGCTTTATATTGGAAGTGGACCGAACAACACACCAATTAGGGTTAATTTAGGCGAATAAATCGTCCCTACAGTCGCAAAATAGGCTGAAAATACATACCACAAAAGAATGTAGGTTTTAGTTAAAAAACATAGCGGATAATCCATGATATCTTAAATATAGAGTCCACTATTATTATAGTATAGTTTTCCATGAAAAAACCTTATGCTGGGTGCAATTGCTGACTAAACAGTCCATTATGTTAACAAGTATTCCCTTAGAGATTAATCGTATATTACACTTTTTCCTTGTTCGCTTAACTTTTTTAAAGATGTAAGCATATGATTTATTTCTTCGTCGGAATGTCTTTCCCATGAACCTAGTTCAGCTATTATTTTCAAAGGTGATTTAGACCTATAGGAACGTGTTGGATTTCCAGGAAATCTTTTGTTAGTTACATTCGGATCATTTTCAAAATCACCCAATGGTTCCACAATATAAATTCTTTCCTTTAACCCGGATGTTCCTAATTCAGCACCCCATTTAGCAGCATCTAATGTGGCAGTAAAATATATATGGTTGGATTTTTTATCTTGAAAATTTGATACATATTGAGCCTCTAATAAATATCCAATTTTCAGTTCTGCTTTTGTGCCATGAAAAAAAGGCCCCTTATCTAAGACACTTTTATCATTCATACGGACACACTCCCTAATATTTTTAAAAATTGTGTATAACATTGTCTGCAATTATAGTATTTCTATATACCCTTCTGTTCTATTCACCCTTATCCTTTGTTCGTCTCTGATCATCTTCGTAGCATGTTCTACACCGACTACTGCTGGCAGGCCGTATTCACACTCAATCACTGCTCCATGGGTCATCAGTCCACCCACTTCGGTGACAAGTCCTTTGATGGATACAAACAATGGTGTCTAGCTTGGATCAGTAAACGAAGTGATTAATATATCTCCATCTGCCAGGTCAGCATCTTCTATGTTCAGGATGACACGTGCCCTTCCCTCTATATCACCGGAGGAAACAGCTAATCCGGCAATCGCATTCTCTGGCAAATTCTCACTTTTGTACTCACCTGTAATTATATCACCGTCAGACGTGATAACACGCGGAGGATTGAGTTTTTCATATAATCTATATGCATTTTTTCGTTCGATGACGATTTGATAATCCAGTTGATTAGTTGTTACAGCTTCATGTAGTTCTTCAAACGTGACTTCTTTCTCGATAACGTTAGCTTGCACAAGCAGTTTAGCCTCTTTCAGCAGAGCCTGCTATAGATGAAGTAGTAAATACAAAATTTTATAAAGCGTTCAAAGTTTCCTTATTCAGATAAAATCATGAGAGATAATTTGGGAAGTTGTTTTGAATTGCGTGAGGCTGTTTTATACGTTGTTTAATAGCTTTTTTATTTCTATTCATTGCGTTGAATTGTATACCTTTTTGTTACCTTTTCATCAAAAAACGAGGTCTGCTTATCAGCAAACCCCGTCATATCAAGCATTATTCAATTAGGCTTACATCATGCCCGGCATTCCGCCGCCCATGCCGCCCATATCAGGCATTCCGCCACCTTCATTTTCTTCAGGAAGGTCAGCTACTACAGCTTCAGTTGTTAGGAACATAGCCGCAACAGAAGCAGCATTTTGAAGTGCTGAGCGTGTAACTTTTGTTGGGTCAACAATACCAGCTTCAATCATGTTTACCCAATCTCCGCTTGCAGCGTCAAATCCAGTACCGATCTTTTCGCCTTTCAAACGTTCTACAACAATGGAACCTTCTAACCCAGCATTGTGTGCGATTTGACGTACTGGCTCTTCAAGTGCACGAAGTACGATACTAGCACCTGTAGCTTCATCATCTTGAAGTGATAATTCGCCTACTTTATTGTAAACATTTACTAGAGCAGTACCACCACCGGATACCATTCCTTCTTCAACACCTGCACGTGTTGAGTTTAATGCGTCTTCCATGCGCAATTTACGCTCTTTTAGTTCTGTTTCAGTTGCAGCACCAACTTTAATTACTGCTACACCGCCAGCTAATTTAGCAAGACGCTCTTGTAGTTTTTCTTTATCGAATTCAGAAGTGGTTTCTTCTGCTTGTGCACGAATTTGTCCAACACGTGAAGAAATAGCTTCAGGATTCCCAGATCCTTCTACTACTGTTGTGTTGTCTTTTGTTACAACAACTTTTGATGCACGACCTAGTTGCTCCATAGTTGTACCTTTCAACTCTAGACCAAGGTCTTCTGTAACTACTTCTGCACCTGTTAAGATTGCGATGTCTTCAAGCATTGCTTTACGACGGTCACCAAATCCAGGAGCTTTTACAGCTACAACATTAAACGTACCGCGAAGTTTATTTAGTACTAATGTAGCAAGTGCTTCTCCTTCTACATCCTCTGCGATCATAAGAAGTGGTTTACCTTGTTGAACAACTTGTTCTAAAACAGGTAATACTTCTTGAATATTTGAGATCTTTTTATCAGTGATTAAAATATAAGGATCATCCAATACTGCTTCCATTTTGTCTTGGTCAGTAACCATATATGGAGAAGCATATCCACGATCAAATTGCATACCTTCTACAACTTCAAGTTCGGTGTTGAACCCTTTCGATTCTTCAATCGTAATTACACCATCATTTCCAACGCGTTCCATTGCTTCAGCAATCATACTTCCTACTTCGTCATCTCCAGCTGAAATAGAAGCAACTTGTGCAATTTCTTCTTTACTTTCAATAGGCTGTGAAATAGATTGCAATTCATTTACAGCTGTTTCTACTGCTTTTTCAATTCCACGACGGATTCCAACTGGGTTTGCACCAGAAGTAACGTTCTTCAAACCTTCACGAATCATTGCTTGGGCAAGAACTGTTGCAGTTGTTGTACCATCACCAGCTACATCATTTGTTTTAGATGCTACTTCAGATACAAGTTGTGCACCCATGTTTTCAAAACGGTCTTCAAGTTCAATTTCTTTAGCGATTGTTACACCATCATTTGTAATTAAAGGGGAGCCAAACTTTTTATCTAAAACAACGTTACGACCCTTTGGTCCTAAAGTTACTTTTACTGCGTTTGCTAATGTATCTACACCTCTTAGTAAAGAACCGCGAGCGTCTTCACTAAATTTAATTTCTTTAGCCATATTATAATAACCTCCTCAAAATATTTTTCTTAAGTATAATCAAGATAGATTAGCCAATTACCGCCAAAATATCACTTTCACGAAGAATTAAGTATTCAGTGCCTTCATATTTCACTTCAGTACCTGCAAATTTAGAGAAAATAATATGATTACCTTCTGCAACTTCAGGTGCTACTCTTTCACCATTTTCTGTAACACGGCCAGAACCAACTGCAACTACTTTACCTTCTTGTGGTTTTTCTTGTGCAGAGTCTGGAAGTACGATGCCACTTGCAGTTTTTTCCTCTTTTTCAACAAGCTCGATTACAACACGATCTCCTAGTGGTTTAATCATGTAGACAACCTCCTTAATTCATAATCTATGTTTTATTATTAGCACTCATCAAACACGAGTGCTAATACCAATTATTATAATAAATAATTATATTAAAAAATGCAAGCATTATCATTCAACTTTTTCCTCGTATCTATTTTTCCATTCACCATAAAATATAATGAACCATTATATTATTAGAACGATGAAAGATATGATAAAATCTATATTAGTGTTTTTTCAGTGAAAAACTACTGCTATATTTAACACTTCAAACATAATCTATACAAATACGAAATTTTAAAGGAGTCGTTCTGTTTTGACAAAGCGTTATTGGTGGGTCATTATAACCTATATCATAATGCAATTCTCTGGAGTCTTGTTTGCTCCAATTCTTTATACTGCGTTACCAATCAGTAAATTTCAAGCTGTTATTTCTTGGAGCATTATAAGTTTTATCATTGGTCTTATTGTGGTACTCGTTCTAATGAAACCGGATATGAAAATGGAAAGAAATATAAATGCCGCTAGTCCTGGCCAGATGATTTTATGGTCTTTTGTCGGTTTATTTATGGCATATGTTGCCCAAGGGCTTGCCATTACAATTGAAACAAATTTATTTGGTATTAAACCTGGCTCAGCAAATACTGAAGCCATTGTCAATATTGCACGATCTGCACCTTTATTTATCATAATACCAGCACTCATTGCACCAATTTTAGAGGAAATTATTTTTCGTAAAATTATTTTTGGTGTATTATACACACGTACAAACTTTTTTATTGCTGCTGTTTTATCCGCCCTTGTCTTCGGAATTATTCACGGAGAACCTATGCATATTTTGATCTACGCTTCAATGGGATTTGTATTCGCGTTTTTATATGTAAAAACAAAACGGATCATCGTGCCAATTATTGTACACATGGCTTTAAATACAATTTCAGTCATTGTCCAGCTTTCATTTGATCCAGAAGACCTCGAACGAATACAAAACCAACTTGAGCAAGCGCAAATGATTTTTATTGGAGGCTAATTTATGAGAATATCACCAAGAGGAATAGCGATCGTCTATTTTTTAATGGGTGCTCTCTTTATTTATATTGCAATCAATAGTGTGACAGATACGGTATGGAATACCTTAACGATTATTTTCACCATCGTAGCTACACTAGATTTCATTGTAGGATTTCGATATTGGAGAATGCATCTATACTTAAAAAAACATAATAAAAAGAAATAGGCCGCAAAAAAGTATTGTGTGTTCCCTTTTAAGGATTAAGGAGGCAACACATCTAATTAAAAAGCTAAATAGCATGCGAAAATCATAGTGGTTTTCACATGCTATTTTTTTTGGCCCATCATGCTTATACCATAAATCAAATCCAAATTGGAATCAAAAATGTAACACTAGAAAACTATTCAAATGTTACGGTTTTAAATAGGTATGGATAACTGCGCAGATCGCATCACAGATCAAATTGAAAAGTACGCTTCTATTTCGCAGCCCAATTCTACTTTATGTACTCGTATAATCAAATAAAGAGCTTATTCCTATTATACGACTGAGATTGGATCTCATATCTTTAATGAAGGAACTTTTCATTGTTATCCAACTGGGTTCATTAGGCAGTCATACACTTCAAATTTCCTAATAGAACATAGAAAATTAAGTTCTGCTTACAGACCCTCATCAAGCGGATAATGTTTAAGGAAATAAACCAATGCTTGTAATTCTACAGCCAAGTCAATATGATGAACACGAATATGTTCTGGTACACTGATTCTTGCTGGTGTAAAGTTCAAAATTCCTTCAATCCCGCAATCTACAAGCCTGGTAGTAATTCCATCCGCTTCACTTGCAGGTATGGTTAGAATGGCCACTTTGACATCACCAATTCTGTCCTCTAATTCAGCGATGTGATAGATAGGCACGCCTCCGACATTTCCTTCTGACTTACTCGGATCAGAGTCAAAAGCCATAACAATCTTTGTATTATTATTTTTAGTAAAATTATAATTTAAAAAAGCTGTCCCTAAATTCCCAACACCAATTAAGGCAACCTCAGTTACCTCATCCTGGTCTAATGTTTTTCTAAAAAAGCCGAGTAAATATTCAACATTGTAGCCATAACCTTTTTTCCCTAATGCGCCAAAGTAAGAAAAATCCCTTCTAATTGTTGCAGAATCAACTTTTACTGCTTCACTGAGTTCTTTTGAAGAAACCCGGGCTTTCCCTTGGTGATTTAGATTATTTAAAAAACGATAGTATAGTGGCAATCGTTTTGCAGTTGCTTGTGGAATTTTACTTTGCTCCATCAATCTTCCTCCGTATCTTTTCGTAAATAATCACCGGATTTACCACCCTTTTTCTCTAGCAGATAAGTATTTCCGATAACCATTCCTTTATCAATGGCTTTACACATATCATATATTGTTAGAGCGGTTGCTGACGCTGCTGTCAGCGCTTCCATTTCTACTCCTGTACTTCCTTTTGTTTTTACAAAAGCTTCTATTCCTAATTCGTATGTGGTATCTGAAACTGACCAGTGAAACGAAATATCAATGCTTTTTAATTGAAGGGGGTGGCACATCGGAATCCAGTCAGATGTTTTTTTGGCAGCCATCACTCCAGCGACTTGGGCGACAGCGAGAACATCTCCTTTATCTATTTGGTTCTGAGTAATTTTCTTATAAATTTCCTGATTGACGAATATACTGGATTTAGCAACGGCTATACGCTCTGTTTCGTCTTTTTTGCTGATATCAACCATTCGCGCTCTTCCCTGTTCATTAAAGTGAGTAAAATTTGACATTATCTCATCTCCAATTTTTTTATCTTAATCCCTATTCTAGCAGAAAAATATTCATAAGTCGTGATTAATTTCACAATAGTATTGCCTGCCCGATTTCAAATAGGATACACTGGGATTATACAGACGAGGTGACACAAATGATAATAATGCAATTAAATGATGTTTCAAAATCCTTTGGGGCAGAGGAAATTTTAAAAAACGTAAAACTTGAAATAAAAAGAAATGACCGAATTGCTATCGTTGGGAGGAACGGTGCAGGAAAATCAACCTTGCTGAGAATAATGGCTGGAGAAATTTCCTATGATGAAGGAGAAATATACAAACCAAAAGACTTATCCATTGGTTATTTATCACAGCATACAGCATTGGAGTCTGCTAAATCCATTTGGAATGAGATGTTAGGGGTCTTTGACCATTTGCGTCAGCAAGAACAAGAACTCCGTGCAATAGAAAGGCAAATGGAAAATGCAGCATCCTTATCAGCTGAAAACTATGAGAAACTATTGCAAAATTATGATGTACTACAGCAAGAATTTGAATCTGGAGATGGCTATAACTATGAAGCTGAGATTAAAGCCGTTTTGTCAGGGTTACATTTCCACCATTATGACTACGAAACACCGATTAATGAATTAAGCGGCGGACAAAAAACAAGATTGGCCCTGGGAAAATTACTATTAAAGAAACCTGATCTGCTTATATTGGATGAACCGACAAACCATTTAGATATTGAAACACTTTCCTGGTTAGAGAGTTACTTAAACAGCTATCCTGGAGCTGTTACGATTGTATCTCATGATAGGTATTTTTTAGATAAGACCGTTTCGATTGTGTACGAAATTTCCCGTCATAATACCAAAAAATACCATGGCTCCTATAGCAAATTTCTTGAACAAAAGGCATTAGATCACGCCCGGGAATTGAAAGAGTATGAAAAACAGCAAATAGAAATTAAAAACATGGAAGATTTCATTCAGAGAAACATTGCTCGTGCTTCAACAACGAAGCGAGCACAAAGCAGAAGAAAACAGCTACAGAAAATGGAGAAGCTCGATCGTCCACTAGGTGATGAAGCATCCGCCTCATTCTCCTTTCAAGTGAACAAAAGAAGTGGAGATGATGTGCTGAAAATGAAACAGGTAGCTTTTCGCTACGACAAAGAAAATGCACCTTTATTTACAAATGTAAATTTATCTGCTAATCGAGGAGAACGGATTGCACTTGTTGGTCCTAATGGTGTTGGAAAGACCACCTTATTAAAAGTGATTTTAGGGAGGCTTAAACAAGATCAGGGACAGATTCACATTGGGACGAATGTGCAACTTGGTTATTACGATCAGGAGCAAACAAATTTAACCTCCTCCAAATCAGTGCTGCAGGAATTATGGGATGAATACCCTACCATAAATGAGAAAGATATCCGTACCGTGCTAGGCAATTTCTTATTCTCTGGAGACGATGTGCTAAAATTAGTTCACACGCTTAGCGGAGGAGAGAAAGCTCGACTAGCTTTAGCGAAGTTAATGATGAAAAAAGCGAATTTGCTTATTTTAGACGAACCAACAAACCATTTGGATATTGACAGTAAAGAAGTATTGGAGTCTGCATTAATTGACTACCCTGGGACCATTATTTTTGTTTCTCACGACCGCTATTTTATCAATAAAGTTACGGATCAGGTTGCAGAAATGAATCAAGATGGCATAACTATTTATTTGGGAGACTATGATTATTATATAGAAAAAAAACAAGAAGAAGCAGAGATAGCCAGACTTAACCAAACCGAAGAAATAATGGAGCATAAAGAAAAGAAAAAGAAGCTTAGTTTTAAAGAAGAAAAATTGATTCAAAGTGAACAAAGAAAAAAAGAACGACAAATTGTAAAATTGGAAGAAACTATTGATGCTCTTGAAACAGAGCTCGTAACATTGGAAGAGGAAATGGCTGAACCCGAAATTTATGAAGATCATAAAAAATCACTAGAACTCACGGAAAAAGTAAACAAGATCAAGCTAGAGCTCGAACAACTTATGGATGAATGGACGGTTTTACAAGATTAACTCTTTTTTAAAAAGAGTATCTGTTTATTCGACAAAAAAAGGGAAAATGAATTTCTTGTCGAATATAATGGTTATAGGAATATAATGGTTATAGAATGAATATAATGAAGGAGGTAAAGCCACATGCGAAGATATAGGCGTAGAAATACACCAGCTTTTACAGTGTTAGCCTATTTTACATTTTTTGCTGGTGTAGCTTTATTTTGTATTGGCCTCTATAATGCTGATAACTTGCAATTAAATGAAAAAGGATATTATATCGCAGTAATGATATTAGTAGCAGTTGGCGCCATATTAACACAGAAAGTAACTAGAGATAATGCGGAAGATGATGAGATTATTGCTGAGCAAGAAAGAGATCAAAACATTTCTAAAAAAGTGGATTGATCAATGAATACAAAAGGGGTATCCTGAAAATAATTCCTTTCAGGATACCCCTTTTTTACTTTAAAAATAGTATCTATTATTTAAAAAGATAATCATTTTGAATAGTGTATTCTACCGCAACTCTATATACAAGCCCAAACCCCAGCATTGTGGATAAAATGGAACTTCCTCCATAACTTATTAACAATAGCGGGATCCCGGTTATCGGCATAATACCTATTGTCATCCCGATATTTTGAAATGCATGAATAAGTAACAAACTCATGAAACCGAAACACAAATATGCGCCAAAATCATTATACTGATAGATTTTTAAACCTAGTGTTACTAGTTTATATAACAAAAGGAAATAGACAAAAATAACCGCTGCACTTCCTATAAAACCAAAACTCTCACCGATCACAGAAAATATAAAGTCTGTATGTGCCTCCGGAAGCTGAACTTGCAGGCTGCTCATTCCTTTACCTGTCAATTGCCCCGAACCGATAGCCGACATCGATCTTTCGATATGGAATCTGTCATTACCAGATTGACTATTTGGATCGAACCATGTTAACACACGGTCTGCCTGGTAAGGCTTTATCCCAATTGCTGTAGCAGCATCCGGAAATTTAACAATCAAGGCTATAGAAGCTGCTGCAATAAGCAGCATCCCTAGGATTAGCGTAACAATAATTTTCCAATCAATCCCCGAGAGGATTACTAACATGCCTGCAATAAAAAGGAACACGACCGATGTACCGAAATCAGGCTGCTGAAAAACGAAGAAAACTGGAAGTGCAGTGACTGCAGCAAGTTTCGCCAAAAGCATAACATCACTTTTCAGTGTGCTTTTTCTATATTTTTCCTTATGTTTACTAATAACTGCAGCTAAATATAAAATGGTTGTAATTTTAGTAAACTCTGCTGGTTGTAAAGATAAACCAGGAATAGATGTGAACCAGCTTTTTGCTCCATTTATCGTCCGAGCTATACTTTCAGGACTTAGGAACAAAATAATTAAAATGAGCACCCCAAAAGCATAGGCGTAAACACTCATTTTATATAGCTGATCTAAATCAAGAAATTGTATAGCTGCTACAAATAAGGCGCCAACTGTAAACCATGCTAGTTGTTTTAAAACAAAGTTATTACCTGCATATTGCTCCAGATGCTGAGCATTATAAATAGCCACTAAACTAATGCATATACAAAGAAATAGCAAAAAAATAAAATCATGTTGTATATAATACGATTGCCTTTTAGACATTGTGGTATCACCAAATTTCTGTCATCTTATTTTAAACGACTCTTCGATTAACTTACCATCCACAAATTTTAATATTTAAATTATCCACAAGCATATTCACAAAAGATTGCTCTTTAATGGACTTTATGTGTAGTTATAAACATAATCCACATAATTATCTATATTAATCCACACTTATTATCCACAGCCTGTCACTTGAATAATCAAGTATCCTGTTATTTATCCACACATCAGTGGATAAATAAGTCACAGTTTTATCTTAATAATAATGAAGGATTGGCATTTAACTTCAAATCGGATCGTTTTCCTTGTTCGTAAGCAATTGTTCCAGCTGCGGCAATCATTGCTGCATTATCGGTACACAAATGTATAGAGGGAATAAGCAGGGATATATTGGTACCACTAAATTGTTTCTCTAATGATGCACGGAGTCCTTTATTTGCTGCAACCCCTCCAGCAACAATTACTTGTTTTACCCTATATTCATCTGCTGCTCGTTTTGTTTTCTTTGTTAAAACGTCTATTACACTTGCCTGAAAACTAGCAGCGATATCAACTTTTTCTATATGTTCTCCGCGTTGTCGAGCATTGTGAACTTTATTAATAACTGCAGATTTGAGACCGCTAAAACTAAAGTCATAACTATCATTTTCTAGCCACGCGCGTGGAAAGGAAATGGTTTCTTCTCCTTGGCTTGCTAAGCAATCAATATGTGGCCCACCAGGATATGGTAATTCTAACATTCGAGCTACTTTGTCATAAGCTTCTCCAGCCGCATCATCACGTGTTTCACCTATAACTTCATAACTTCCATGTTCTCTCATTAGAACTAATTCCGTATGGCCGCCAGAAACGATTAACGCAAGTAATGGAAATTCAAATTCATTTTCCAGTCTATTTGCATAAATATGACCAGCAATATGATGTACACCTATCAATGGTTTTTGTTTAGCAAATGCCAAAGCTTTTGCGGTATTTACGCCTACAAGCAATGCCCCAACAAGACCAGGCCCTTCAGTTACTGCAATCGCATCAATATTTTCCCATGTGAGCTCTGCTTGATTAAATGCTTCCTCTAGAACAATTGTCATTTGTTCTACATGATGTCGGGAAGCAATCTCTGGAACTACGCCTCCAAACCGTTTATGACTCTCAATCTGGGAAGCGACAACATTCGAGAAAATTTTTGTGCCATTTTTTACAATGGCTACAGCAGTCTCATCACAACTTGTTTCAATACCTAATATATATAAATCATTCTTCATTTAATTTCACCCACATTACAATAGCATCTTCCTGATCATCCGTATAATAATTTTTGCGAATGCCCCCTGGCACAAGACCAAACTTCCGGTACATTTTCTGCGCAATTACATTCGACTTTCGTACCTCTAATGATAAACGTTTAACTCCATTTTTCATCGCTTGATATGCAACGTACTGAAAAAGTTTTTCTCCTAACTTATTCCCGCGAAATTTTGGTAAAATTGCAATATTCGTAATTTGTGCATCATCTAACACAATCCATAAACCAGCATATCCGATAATTTTATTATCTAGCACCATAACAAAATAATGCGCATGCTGATTTTCAACAACCTCTTGATGAAAAATATCTTCCGGCCAATGTGTTTGGAAAGAAGCTAATTCGACTTCCATAACTTGCGGTATGTCTTTCACTTCCATTTTCCTGATCATTAATTCAGCCATCATGCTTATTTCCCTTTTTAGATTTCAGCCAATTGGCTTCTGCTTCAGCTAAACGCAAATAATTAGGTGTTAATAAATGCGTATCGTCAGCTGGTTTCGTTTTTCCGGCTAATGCTAAATGTGAAGGGCTCGTCTGATGAAAAGGACCTTCAGGAAGAATAGCCTGGCTTCCTATATACGATATAATTTTTTCTTTATATAAATGAATATCCGGACTTAAAAAAAGAATTTCCTTACCCATTTGGGATAATTCATGAAGCCAATCATCCATGTTTACATTCTTTTCCTTATCCGTCTCGATAAGCCGACTGTTCTTCCATTGATATAAACCAGTATAAACCATTTCACGCCGTGCATCGAAAAACGGACATATGTAAGAATTAAAAAATTTCCCTTGATATGCAAGTGCTTCCAGACTAGAAACACCTGTGATAGGAATATTTAAAGCCCAAGCCAAGGTCTTAGCTGTCGCCAGTCCAATTCGGACACCTGTATATGAGCCGGGGCCCTTAGCAACAACAACTTTATTTAATTGTTCTGGAGTTATACTAACCTCTCTCATTAGTTGATCAATCGCAGGCATCAACCTAACAGAGTGATTTTTAGCTATGTTAGTAACCGTTTCTCCAATAATTATTTCATCTTTAAGAATTGCGACGCCCATTAATTGATTTGATGTATCAATCGCAAGTATATTCATTCGAGCTACTCCTTCATATAATATAGCTGTGATTATAGTGTTTAGCCAATTAGTTCGTTTATTATCCAGTCAAAATGCACACCTTTTGGAGAAAAGGTTAACATCCTAGTATTCTCATCCATGTATTTTATATGAATATTTAAACGCTCTGACGGAAGAAAATCTTTAATAAATTGGGCCCATTCGACTACAGAAACACCATCACCATTAAAATATTCAGCAAAACCAATATCCTCGTCTGAATGTTCTAATCGGTAAACATCCATATGATAGAAAGGCAATTCACCTTCATACTCTTTTATAATTGTAAACGTTGGGCTGCTCACCGTTCGTTTGACGCCTAGCCCTCGTGCGATCCCTTTTGTAAAGGCGGTTTTTCCTGCACCTAGATCTCCCTCTAGCGTAATAACATCACCAGGTTTCAGCAATAAAGCCAGCCTTTCACCTAATCGGGTTGTTTCCTCCACAGCATATGTTTTTATTTGATGTTCTTTCATTATAACACCTACTTTTTATGTATATAACCATCTTTCTGTAATAACTGTCTATCCTTATTATCATGCAGAAACACATATCCTACTTCATCTACGCTATAATGAACATAACCAATTTTGGTAATTGGAGTTTGGCTTTTCTCTGCAGCTTCCTTCACATCTAGCCAACTTTCTTTAGCTACCGTGCCCAATAGTTCAAAATCCTCTCCCCCGAATAATTTCCATTTCCGCTGTAAATCCAAGGGAAACTGTTGGTAGGATTGACTTATTGGAAGCTGCTCATCATATAAATGAATACTTACCCCAGAAGCAACAGCAATCTCAGAAGCTTCGTTTGCAATCCCATCACTAACATCATTTAAAGCTACCCTTGGCAGATCAGCCAAAGCTTTAGCAAAATCTACTCTCGGTAAAGGCTTTTGATGTTTCTTTATATAATAATCTTTATTTTCATATTTATTTTCATTTAATAGTATATGCATTCCCGCCTGTGAGTCACCCAACGTACCAGTAACAAACACAATATCGCCATTTCTCGCACTTGAGCGATAACGAGCCTTATTTCTTTCTGTATAACCGATAACAGTTATGGAAACAGCTAATTCTTTTCCGAAAACAGTATCTCCACCTATTAAATCCATCTGATACACTGCAGCTATCTCCCTCATACCATGAAAAATTTGATCTACGTCTTTCATAGACCACGTTTTTGGAATAACGATTGAAACAAGGTAAAAGGTTGGAGAAGCTCCCATAGCTGCTAAATCACTAATATTAGCAGCTAAACCACGATACCCGACATGATAAGGTTCCATCGTTTTTCGAGAAAAATGAACATCTTCAACAAATGTATCAACAGCTGTTACAATATCTTGCGCCGGTTGCCGAAAGACTGCTGCATCATCACCTATTCCCTTAAGAAGGGAAGATTGCTTATAAGAATGCTGTTTAATTGAATCGATAAAAGAAAATTCATCCATATATTTATCACCAAATTTTTTTAAGACTACGTTAATCATAGCAAAACAGCGAGAAAAGAAAAAGAAAATAGTTGAAACAGATAATTTGTTTTTATGTAATTTCTTATACTTTAACTAAAATAAGATGCAATAATTTAAAATCCAAATCAAAACAAATGCACATAATTTATATAAAATTATGTGCATCTATGTATTTAGAAAAATTATTGAATTTTAAATTTGGCGGTCTGGACGGGACTCGAACCCGCGACCTCCTGCGTGACAGGCAGGCATTCTAACCAACTGAACTACCAGACCAAAATGATATATATCTTTTGTTAATAATTAGATGTTAAAGGAAATAAAAGGCCGGAAATATATTTATCCATAAATCAATATATCTCCCTCTAACAACTAAATTTTTAGCGATGTTTAAGAGAGAGATCTCAATGCTTTTGCAATTATTATTTAATTTGGTTGCGGGAGCAAGATTTGAACTTGCGACCTTTGGGTTATGAGCCCAACGAGCTACCAGACTGCTCCATCCCGCGATATATAATATTATTTCAAAGCCTGGCGGCGTCCTACTCTCACGGAGGCAAAGCCTCAACTACCATCGGCGCTGGAGAGCTTAACTACTGTGTTCGGTATGGGAACAGGTGTG
>NZ_JAGIKX010000047.1:0-15152 GCF_017874635.1 Virgibacillus alimentarius | reverse complement strand
TCGCAATGGACACCCTTGCTTTCAGCTAACAGTTCCTACTGCCAAGCCTGTAGTGGACTTTCACCACCAAGTTATAGCCCATGCTGGGCGCACTACAAATAATCCCCACCTGTTTTCAGATGGGGATTTCGTGTATGCCTTATTTAGATTACGATATGATATATCAATTCCTTTGGTAAATTGCCACCTATTTGTTCTGTCTAGTTAAACGATGGAAATTGAGGTAATACTTCTAGAGCTAATTCCTCCATCACCTCTTGAGCATCACGCATTCCGTACTTCAGATTGAGCATGACATGGTTGACTCCGATTGCTTCTAGTGATTTCAAAAAATGAATCAGGTGTTTTCTCCCAAGGCGAAATCCGAGATGAATGGGACTTGGTTCTTCTTCAGGGTCTTCCGTCAAGTCAATATATAATGATTGGACGAACGGCTTGAATGTTGAAGTTGCATTACGCCATGACTGAATAGACTGTGATTGCTGATATATACTTCTTGGATAATACATCCAGCCATCTCCATGTTCTGCAATCCAATCAAATGATTGCCGACTAGATCCTGTTATAATGATCGGAATGTCGCTATGATATGTTTTGGGTAAAATACCAGCATTTCCTTGAATCGTTCCAACCTTACTATCTATCGTTGGAAAATCCTCACCCAACAACTGCTTAAAATAAGCAAATGTTTCTCGGAATGCTTCGCCACGGGATGGAATATTGATATTAAAAGCTGGGAATTCCACTCTTCTATCACCAGAAGCAATTCCTAAGATAAGTCTACCTTTGGATAATTGATCAACAGATGCCGCTTCTTTTGCTAAATGAATCGGATGTCTGAGTGGAAAAATGATACTCCCCGTTCCTAATGTAATTTCTTTCGTATAAGCACTTAAATATCCTAGATAAACCCATGGATCAAAGATTTGCCCCACATCACCAAAATATGGATCATGAAGCGGTATATCTCGCACCCATAAGGCACCGAACCCTAATTGTTCTGCTTTTTGTGCCATTTGGATATGATTTTCCATGGTGGGAATGCTTCCAGTGTATGACTCAATTGGAATAAATAATCCAAGCGTCAGTTTATTTTCCTTAAAAATCCGTTTATATCCACTTTTTTGTTGGAATGTTTCCATCGTATTTCACTCCATTTTTGCTTACTTTATAGTTGATAAAGCTTCTTGAATAGCAGTATCTCCATCAATAAGTTCGATGGTTTGTTTAAATGTTTCTTCCATACCTAGGGATTGAACAACAATGTCAGCAACATTTTCTCTTGATATGCTGCCATCTTTCCCTAAGTGAAGACTTGCCTCGATTTTTCCCGATGGTTTTTCATTTGTTAACCAACCTGGACGTAAAATCGTGTAATATAATGAACTATTTCGCAATCGCTCATCCGCTCGTTTTTTTACTGTGTAATATGGTTCCATTCCTTCTTTCCAATTTTTGGGGGTATCGGAATGAAGGGCGCTTACCATGATAAAACGTTTTATATTGTGTTTTTCCGCAGCTTCAATTGTCTTAAAAGCACCCTCTAAATCAACAAGGATTGTTTTATCTGCCCCCGTATGTCCACCAGAACCAGCTGTAAAAACTACCGTATCAACACCCTCAGTTGCTCGGAAAATATCATCTTCCGTTTCTAAATCAGCAATCACTGTTTCTGCACCTAAATGGGTAAAAAAATCGGCCTGTTCTTGTTTACGAATCATCGCTTTGACCTGATGATGTTCATCCTTTGCTAAACGTTGAACCATATGACGTCCGATTTGACCATTCGCACCAACAACAAGTACTTTCATGAAATCGCTCCTTTAAGAATAGTATAGGAAATAGAATAAGTAGGTCTTCTCCTCATCTTCATATCGGGAATTCTCGATATTTAAATCATAAGAAGGCTTACTTTACCTAAAGCTGATCTACGATAGATTGTTTTATTTTATCAATTTGTGTTTCATTTCGTTTGTAATATGTCCATTGCCCTTGGCGTGTCGACTGAATCAATCCGACATCTTGTAATATCGATAAGTATTGGGATACCGTCGATTGAGACAGTTGAACTTTCTTTTTGATATCACTAATACAAACACCTTCTGGGTACACTTCAGAAAAATGATGATGCGGTTCTTTCAACCAGTGTAAAATTTGCACCCGGATCGGATTAGCTAAGGCTTTATAAATACGGATAAGGTCCATTCTTTCTATTCACCACATATCTTTTTTCTATTAGTATATATCTAGAAATATCGATATGCAATGGTTTTTGATTATTCCCAACGACTAAATTCAGTCCCTAACTGATACCCTTTCGTTAATAACTCTTTTTGAAAATCTCCAAATTGTACTGGATCCAATGCTTTTTCAGACAATGTATCATACAATATTTCGACTTTCGAATGTGGAATACCTGTATAATCAGCAAGTCCAATATTTAAATAATGTTCGATCATTTTGTCATATTTTCGTTTTGCAAAATGTGCTTTCGATCCTCCAGCTAAACCAATCCAAAGAGCTTTTTCATGTGGAAGTTTGCTATTTCCATATGCATAATTATAGTTCCACACTCTATCAATATACCCCTTTAACATAGCCGGAATATTGTACCACCAAACTGGAAACACAAAGGCAAGTGCATCGTTTCGATTCATTCGTTCCATTTCTTTATGAACAACGGAAGAATATATGTTCTTCTCGGATTTCCAATCTGGCTCATCTTTTTCACGGACAAGTGGATCAAATTCCTCTTGATATAAGTCAAATAACTCCACTTTATGTCCAGCATCTTCTAGACCTTTTATAAATTCCAATGCCACTTTTGATGTTAAAGAATCTTTTCGTGGATGGGAAACAATGGTTAATACATTCATGATTAAATCCTCCCTTTCTTATAAAAGGCAAACAAAAAGCTGTGATCACCTTTCCCATTTATGATAAGTTAGAAATAATTCGTTAACAAGTACGCACATTTTTGTGCCTTAGGATAAAAACTAGAATTCGAAGAGGAGTGCGATGAATTATGATCGATATTAAAACAGGCGAAAATCATTGTCAGCATTGGGATGATATTTCTTCTTGTTTAGTCGAAACGACGATTCAAGTTATTAGCGGGAAATGGAAAGGAATTATTTTATATCATCTTCTTGATGGAACAAAACGATTTAATGAACTACGTCGACTTATCCCGACAATTACACATCGAATGTTAACTTTACAATTACGCGAATTAGAAGAACATCAAATTGTGCAGAGAAAAGAATATTCGGTTGTACCACCAAAAGTAGAATATTCATTAACAGCGGTTGGAGAAACGTTACGCCCCATTATATTGGAAATGAAACAATGGGGAGAAAAGTATCAGAAAGTAATGTTAACGAAACAAAAGATGTCCTAATAAACACTCCCATTCCTTTTTAAATATCGGTCGAATGGCAATAAAAAAGTGCGTAGCCAAGTTTGGTTACGCACTTCATTTTTTTAATATTTTTTTCGTCAGTGACTTTGTTCTTGCTCAGCAGGGGCTCGCCGGTGGAGACGTTCGTTTTCCGGAATGTACGTATAAAGGAGAATGTTGAAAAACAGCCACGATCCCCCGGCCAAAAATCCTCCGATGACATCAAATGGGTAGTGGACACCTAAATAAACTCGACTAAGACCAATAAGCCCTATCAAAAGGGCGGCACTCCACCAAACCCAATGAGCTGATTTTTCGGTTTCTTTTAACTTACGGTGCAATAAGTAGGCGAGAAAACCGAAAAAAGCGATCGAATGCATGGAATGTCCGCTCGGAAAGCTGTATGAACCCGCTTGGACAAGGTGCTCTAATTCTGGACGTGGTCTTTCAAAAATGGATTTCAGCAGTCCGTTCAGTAGCCGCACACCGATAAGATTAAGTAGTAACAAAAGCATGGTCCAATATCTTCTTTGAAACAAGAAAACCAGGAGGAAGATCAGCATAAGCGGGTAGGAGACATATGCTGAGCCGATATAGGTAATCACAACAAAAACAAAGTCCCCAAATGGTCCAAGAAAATCGTACAAATAGGATTGGACCCACTCACCGAAGTTTAAAAGCAATGGATCCTTAACGTTGAATGCGATCATGAGAAATAATAGCACTGATAGAACCATACAGGAAAATAAAAAAATCCTCCTTTGATGAACCCGCATGATGCCCCTCCTTCTTTCCAATTTGTTGTATTTATTTTTTCCCGGAATTTATCATTTCAATCGTTTTCATCTAAATTCTTGTGTTATTGAGCAATCATGAGGTCTTTTGACTATAGCTAGGTTTTATTTAAGAATCTAATCTATTTAGACCATAGAGTCAATTAGATTTACACAAATAAAACGTGTGTAAACAACAGAACCATCATTCTCAGCATAATTGAAAACGTTTACTCATACTGTATAGCAAGACAATTAAATTTTTAAGTAAAATAAGTCTCGCCTGAAACCTATGTTTTCTTTGGACTACCACTTTATCATTCAATTGAAAAGGAGGAACTAAAAGATGCATGTTTCCGATAGAATCATTTACTTATTTTTATTTCTTGTTGGTTTATCCCTGATTGGTATGATCCTCCAATCCTGGCGAATGATTCTCTATCCTTATTTAATCGTTATCGGGATAACCATATTAATCGGGATGTGGAAATCTATCATACATGTACCTAAAAAAATTTGTATTCCAATAAGTGTTTCTATTATTTACTTCATTTTATATGGACTGCTTGATACTCTCTCCCTTGATTCTATAGCTGACAAAGATTACTACATATTTGGCATGACACCTACGATGGCATTATATCTGATTGCGATATTACCTTCTGCTGTGATTATCTGTTTGCTTTATGCCATTACTTTTACCCATGGAAATATGTCTAATAACACGAACGAAAACCATGAATTGGATGAGGTGATTAAATGAACGGAATCATTACCGGGATTGTGGTAGTTTATCTTTTCATCTGTATCTTAATAGGAATCTGGGCAACTAGACAGACAAAGTCCACGAGTGATTTTCTAATAGCCGGAAGGAATCTAGGAATGTTTGTCATGGCAATTGCCGCATTCTCATCCATTCAAAGTGGGTTTGGATTACTTGGTGGAGTTGGACAAACTTATGATGCTGGAATGGGATTTGCTGCAGGTGTGTTAATAGCTGCTCCATTAGGTTTTGGCCTAACCTGGTTCCTTGTAGGCAAGCGAATGTGGATGATGGGAAATAAAGGTGATGTATATACACTTGGGGATGTTGTTGAAAAAAGATACGATAGCAAGGCGGCACGAGGTTGGTTAGGCATTGCTATTACGCTGGGGGTTATCGGATATCTAGGAACACAAGTACAGGCGATGGGGATCATCATGCACTCTATATTTGGTGTTTCTCCGAAAGTTGGAGCATTGATAGGTTTGACAATTTTAGCCTTCTATTCAGTTGGAGGCGGAATTATCGCCAGTGTTTATACAGATTTATTTCAAGGGATTATCATGATTATCGTTTCGATTGTTATATTTTTCATAGCAATAAATGTAGGTGGTGGAATGCAAACAATAACACAAAACCTACAAAGTGCAGATCCGTTATTAGCTACTTCATTTGGAACCTATTCAATGGTGAGTATAGCATGCTGGATATTTTTATTCAGTTTAGGTGCTGCCGGACAGCCGCATTTCATAAATAAATTTTTAATGATAAAGAGTCCAAAACAATTGAAGTGGGGAGCATTTACTGCCGGGATTGCGTATGCGATAACGGTTTTACTGGTAGTCAGTATTGGATTATCGGCAAGATCTCTCTATATTCAGGGAAAATTCCCCGAGCTCGCTACTCCTGATGATTCGTTGGTAGTATTCGTCACGCATTTTACACCTTCTGTTATAGGTGGATTGGTACTTGCTGGGTTACTTGCAGCAATCATGTCCACTGGCTCAGGATTTGTAACATTAGGGGCGGCGAGTATAGTCCGGGATATCCCTAGAGCCTTTAATATAAAAGTCAAAAATGAATTAATGATGAATAGGATAGTTGTACTGGCATTATTGATTATCTCTACTCTTTTCTCTTTTTATATGGATACACTCGTAGCATTACTTGGAGTATTTGGTTGGGGAACATTTGCTTCCACCGTTTTTCCTGCTGTTGTACTCGGATTGATTTGGAAAAGAGCAACCAAACAAGGAGCCATTGCAAGCATTGTAATTGGATTATTTTTAAATTTCCTTCTAGAAATAGGTCAAAAATATGGAATCGTTATATTACCTGAAGGTGTAGTTGTTGGAGCTTTTTCATTAGCCATATCTATTATGACTTTTATTATTATTTCCTTATTAACACAAAAGGGAAACGTCCGTTTGGATAAAGAAATGTTAAAAGCGATGGAAGGTTAGACTTAAGGGGGTTTTATTGATGGATGTAGGATATCTCGTAAATCGGGTTGAAAAACATTTACAAACGATTGATCCAAATCAGTTAGCTATAAAGCTAGAGACAGAAGAGTCATGGACTTATGGAGAGCTCAATGCGTGGTCCAATAAATATGCCAATTCACTTAAAAGGATGGGAGTAAAAAAAGGAGATAGAGTTGGAATCCTTCTATATAATAACTTAGCGTATTTTGCGCTTTATTTTGCAATAGCAAAACTGGGAGCAATCGCTGTCAGAATCAACTTTAGACTGGAAAGTGAAGAGTTGGAATATATTCTTAATGATTCCGGGTGTAAAGTTTTATGTTTTGATGCAACACTATCTAAAAAAATGGATGTTATCCGAACCTCCATACCTGTAAAAGAATATGTATGCCTACCGAAAAATGACCAACCTGTACCCGATTGGTCAAAAAACTGGGAGGTTCTAAGACAAGGTGATGCAACATTTGCTTATCGGAGTGATATTGATAAATCAGATCCAGTTATGCTGATGTATACATCAGGAACGACAGGAAGACCTAAAGGGGCATTATGGACGCACGAAAACACATTATGGTTTTCTAGCATGCAGGCGCTAAAATGGGGATTTGATTCGAATACAGTTGGAATGACAACGGGACCATTATATCATGTTGGTGCTCTAGAAGATATTGCTTTAGCAGCACTTCTATCTGGTGGAACAGTAATCATTACCAAAAGTGGAAATTTTGATATTGGAAGAGTTTTGTCTGTTATTGAACATGAAAAAGTTACAGATTGTTTCTTATTCCCATTTATGATATACGAAATGCTCAATCTACCGGAAATTTCCTCCTTTCATCTGGACCATCTCCAAAGGATTTATTCAGGAGGGGATCCCATTACCTCTTGGGCAATAGATCAATTAAAAGAATTATTCCCACATATTGGTTTAGTTCAGGTATATGGACTAACAGAAGGTACCCCCATTGCTACATCACTAGATCCAGAAGATGCAGAGTCAAAAGGGTATACAGCCGGCAAACCAATGCCTTTTACAAAGATAAAAATTGTTGATAATGAAAACAAGGTACAAGGTTTTGATACAATTGGTGAAATTTGTGTAAAAGGACCAGCAGTTGCCACAGAATATTGGCAAAAGCCAGAGGAAACAGAAACCACTTTTATTAATGGGTGGTGTCATACTGGTGATTTAGGATATATAGATCAAGACGGTTATTTGAAGATATCTGGCAAAAAAAAAGACATGATCCGTAGTGGAGGTGAAAATATATATCCGGTTGAAGTAGAGGATGTATTAATCAGATATGATGGAATTCAGGATGTTGCAGTTGTTGGAATTCCCGATCCGAAATATATAGAGTCGGTTTGTGCGATAATTGTACCGAAATCAGATATAGCTCTAACCGAAGCGGAAATTCTTGATTTTATTAAAGGTAAGCTCGCGAGCTATAAAAAACCTAGAAAAATAGTTTTCATGGATGAGCTACCACGAACTGCTTCAGGTAAAGTGCAAAAATTTAGATTAAGAGAGTTATATAGATAAGTACAGAAGTCATTCAAAATATTCTTCCATAAACTGTGAGGTGATTATAATTTTCAACAAATGCTATGAAGATTATCAAGTCGGAGAAACATGGTATTCTAGAGGAAGAACACTAACAGAGTCAGATCTTGTAAATTTTGCTTCCCTTAGTGGTGATTGGTTTCCGCTTCATACGGATATGGAATATGCCAAAGAAACACAGTTTAAAGAAAGAATTGCACATGGAATGCTCGTTTTATCCATATCAACTGGTCTAATGTTATTAGAACCTGGAATCATTGTTGCATTTTATGGAATGGACAACATCAGATTCATCGAACCAACTTTCATTAATGATACAATTTCCCTAGAAATGAGGGTTATTGATAAAAAAGACAAGAGTAAAAGCACTGGTGTAATTGTCACAAAGCTGCATGTCAAGAAACAAACAGGTAAAACGGTTACTGTCGGTAATCTAAGTATGCTAGTAAATAAAGAGTGAAAACGATATGGATCAAAATCAAATATCCTCTTCGTTCGTTATTACCCCTTTTTTCGTACATAAGGGGTAATAATGATTACATCCATTATTTAAGGGGATGGTTTAGATGAATAATTCATCGTCGGTAGTAGGCTGGCTCACCGAGAAACAATACTTTTGAAAAATGCAGCAAACACAGCGCTTTCTCTCCACTCTCCGTTTCCTACCACCGGATAAGTTGCTGACCATGTTTTTTTCCATTCCAGCAAATCTGCTAACTGAAGGTCACTTCTAAATTACCTTGCATTGCAAGATAAACAATGATACCCTAATCATATACCTTGTAATGCAATCTATTTTTAACCTTAACCCTTGCATTACAAGATACTAAAAGAGGTGATAACATTTGTCTACAACGCAAATGCTAAAAGGCATCCTTGATGGCTGTTTGCTGGCGATTATTAAAAATAAAGAAGTATATGGATACGAAATAGCCAAAAAACTGGAAAGCTACGGTTTTGCGTCTTTGAGCGAGGGTACAATTTATCCATTGCTCATACGGATGAAAAAGGAAGAATTAGTGACAGCAACCTCAAAGAAATCGACAGCGGGACCGAGGAGAAAATATTATTCGCTTACCCTTAAGGGAGAGGAAGCATTGCAATCTTTTATAAAGCGATGGAATGGGCTGCAAAATAATGTCAATAATGTATTGCGCTATGAGTCGGATGGAGAGGAAACAAAAGGAGATGAGCATGGTGAATGAACAACTGGGGCTTTCAGAGAAAAGCAAGGATTTTTTGGAGAATTTAAGACTTTATTTATTTTCCAGCGGGAAAAATTCAGGTGAAATCAAGGAAATTGTGGAGGAGCTGGAAGTCCATTTATACGAAGCGGAACAAAACGGCAAATCCGTTGAAAAGATTATAGGAAACTCACCGAAAGAATATATGGAAATGATTTCGGATGAAATGACGATTGACTACAAAACCTCGATCAAATATATTTGCCTCATCATTTTTGGATCGTTTTCGTTTCGAATCTTTCCGGACTTATTGGAAGGAAACCTGTCCTACTCTGTTTTGGAGATCGCAGGACATATTGTCATCGGCGCAATATTTGTTGCTTCCATTATAATCGGATTTAAATACCTTTCCACAAGGAAGCAAACTTTAAAAAAAATCATCATCACATTGATTCCTATCATGGTTCTTCCGATTGCTTTATTTGTCGGTTTACTCTTTTTAAACCATTCGGTTGAAACGCCGATGATTCAATTTGGCCATACAGGCAGTCTAATTGTCGCAGCCGTTACAGGAATCTTTTTAATTGGTGTATCGATATGGGCAAAAACATGGGTAATGGTCGTTGTCGTCGCGTTGTTGACATTGCCTGATTATTTCTTAAGCATGACATCATTAAGCGATAAAATGCAGCTCATGATCAGCCCATGGATTACATTTGCCGGCATTGCCATTTATCTTTGGATTTCATTTAAATTGGAGAAGAAGCGTTCAGAAAGTTAAAGAGGAGGTCTGTCCGCTTCAGGCGGGCCTAATTACATGGATCTCAATAAAAAAGCATTGTATACAATTTATTTGATCGTATACAACGCTTTTTTATTGGTGATTGTTCCTGCACAATAGGAAGGTCTTGATTGTCCTCTATTGATATGCAGCTTGAAAGATATCAATGATGTCTTTTTCTTTTCCTTGAATTGGATTGCTTACTGCGTTTCCGTCTTCAAGTGAAAGTTTAGCCATCTTTTCAAAATCTTCTTCCTTCACGCCTAGTTCACGTAAATTAGCCGGGATATTGACATCTTCAGATAATTTTCTAATAGCATCAATCGCTTTATCAGCAGCCTCTCTGACAGACAGTCCTTCCGTCTGTTCTCCCATGAATTTAGCGATATCCGCGAATTTTTGTGGATTAGAGATGATATTGTATTTTTCAACGTGAGGAAGTAATACAGCATTGGCAACCCCATGAGCAATATCATACAATCCACCAAGTTGGTGAGCCATGGCATGTACATAACCTAACCCGGCATTATTAAATGCCATACCTGCAAGTAAAGATGCATGTGCCATGTTTTCACGTGCTTCTAAATTTTGACCATATGCAACAGCCTGGCGTAAGTTCGTTGAAATTAACTTAATCGCTTGGATAGCCATGGAGTCTGTTACGGGATTTGCACCTAAAGATACATATGATTCAATCGCATGTGTCAGTGCGTCCATGCCAGTAGCAGCTGTTAATCCAGCAGGTTTACCCACCATTAATTCAGGGTCATTAATAGAAACAAGTGGCGTATTTCTCCAGCTTACAATAACAAATTTGACTTTTTTCTCTGTATTTGTAATCACACAGTGTCGCGTCACCTCACTGCCTGTTCCCGCAGTCGTATTAACAGAAACAAGCGGCGGTAGAGGGTTTGTCAGCGTTTCAATCCCTGCATAATTTTCATAAAGGTCCCCTTCATGTGTAGCTGCAATTCCAATCCCTTTGCCGCAATCATGAGCGCTTCCGCCTCCAACAGTCAAAATAAGATCACAATTTTCGGATTGGTAAACTTCGAGTCCATCTCGTACATTCGTATCTTTCGGATTTGGCTCTACTTTATCATAAAAAGCGTAATCGATTCCTTCTTTCTTTAGAGAGGCAATCACTTTATCTACTGGTCCGCCTTCAAGTTTTTTTAAAAATTCATCGGTTACAATCAGCGCCTTTTTAGCACCTAATATTTGACAACGTTCGCCAACAACATCTATTGAACCACGGCCAAAAAAGTTTACATTCGGCATAAAAAAATCATCGCTAATGCAATCGTCAGTAGTATGATTTTTTTACATTTTTAATATACAACTTATATGATTTTTATTCAAAAAAGATGCTTCTCCCCCTAATATTATTCGATAAAATCCAAGGAGAGCTAGGCACCTCCCAGGAACCACCCGGAAGGCAGCACCTTTATTCCATGGCTTGTTCTAAATCCTCCATTAAGTCTTCGCTATCTTCTATTCCTACCGATAGTCGGATTAATCCATCGGTAATGCCAAGTTCTTTTCTTCGTTCAGGTGGAATGGATGCATGGGTCATTTTGGCAGGAATCGAGATCAAGGTTTCTACTGCACCAAGGCTTTCAGCTAGTGTAAAATACTGCAGACGTTCCAGTAGACTGTCTGCGGCTTTTTCACTCCCAACATCAAAGGAAATCATGCCCCCGAAGCCGGTTGCTTGCTGTTTTGCGATCTCATGTCCTGGGTGAGCCGCTAAACCAGGATAATAAATAGAAGAAACCTGCTTCTGTTCTTGTAAAAAGGCTGCAATTTGCTTGGTATTCTGTTCGATTGCTTCCATGCGCAACGCTAATGTTTTGATTCCGCGCAGGAGCAGCCAAGCGTCTTGAGGACCTAAAATGGCTCCAGCAGAATTTTGTATAAAGTGAATGCTTTCAGCTAGTGCATCAGATTTAACAGCAACAAGTCCTGCGACAACATCACTATGCCCGCCGATATACTTGCTTGCACTATGCAGTACAATATCTGCACCAAGTGATAATGGTTGCTGAAAATATGGGGTTGCAAATGTATTATCGACAATCAATAACAGATCATGTTTTTTTGCGATCTCGGCCATTTTCCAGATGTCAGTTATTTTTAATAATGGATTGGTTGGTGTTTCAATAAATAAAGCTTTCGTATTCGGCTGTATGGCTACTTCCACCTCTTCGGAATGGCTGGTATCCACATAAGTCGTACTTAAATGGAATTGATCCCATACATGAGACATCAAGCGGTAAGATCCCCCGTATATATCATCTGTCATCACGATATGATCCCCAGCTTCAAACAGCATCATCACCGAAGTGATCGCTCCCATTCCGGAACCAAAGGCAAAACCGGCTGTGCCATTTTCCAAATCTGCAATCACGGATTCAAGAGCATGCCTTGTTGGGTTTCCAGTCCTGGAATATTCATAGTCACCAGGATTTCCAGCTTGCTTTTGTTGATACGTACTCGTTTGATAGATCGGAACAGAAACGGCCCCTGTATGTTCATCGGAAGTTATCCCGCCATGAATCATTTTTGTCTTCGCTTTCATCTTCTTCCTCTCCTTTATCTATTATCCATCTTTCGAAAAATAGCTTTACTTAAATACCGGTCACTGCTATCTGGAAAAACAGTTACAATTGTTGTTCCTTCTTCTGCCTGTTCGGCCTCTTTTAATGCGGCAAACATGGCGGAGCCGGAGGAGCTCCCTACAAGCAGTCCCTCTTTACGTGCGAGTGCGGCAACCATCGAAAATGCATCCTTGTCAGAAACCGTATGAATCGCGTCCATATAGGATCGATCCACAAAGGGAGGCAAAAATTCCATGCCGATCCCTTCCGTTTCATGTGGTCCCGCTTCTCCTCCGCCAATAATGGATCCTTCAGGTTCGACAATCACCGTCTTAATCTTGGGATTTTTTTCCTTTAAATAGCGGGAGACACCCATAAATGTTCCGCCTGAACCTGCACCAGCTACAAATATATCTACTTCCCCCGTAAGGTCGCTCCATATTTCCGGTGCCAGTGTCCGGTAATATGCTAGCGGATTTGTGAAGGTAGCGAATTGTTTTGGTGAAAAACTATTTGGAATGTTTTCTAGTAATTCATTTGTTTGATCAATCGCCCCCTGCATCCCTTCTTCCCTTGGCGTATGAACAATCTTTGCACCCAGTGCTTGCATAATCACTTGTTTTTCCCGGCTAAAATGTTCTGGGACACAGAAAATAACAGATATTTTTTTCTTTAAAGCTGCCACAGCTAAACCAATTCCTGTATTTCCTGCTGTCGGTTCAATCATCGTTCCCCCTTCTTGCAGATGACCTTTTGCAAGTGCATCTTCTATAAACACACGACCCAGCCGATCTTTTATACTTCCGCCCGGATTATAAAACTCCAGCTTCGCAAATAACCGGACCCCTTTCGGCAGGGAAAATTGGGTTATTTCCAGTAAGGGAGTGTGACCAATTAAATCATTGATGGATCGATAAATCGTCATCATCATCGCCTCTACTTTTAAAAAACTTCATGCCATTCTGCTTTTTCATTCAGCATATCGCGTGCAATGTTTTTCGCACCTTCTAAACTGTGACTTGCCGCCCAGCCACACTGTACTTCATTACATGCAGGCACCTCCTCTGCTTTTAGCACATCCTGCAATGTTTTTTCCAGCACGTGAAGCACTTCCCCGTAATCATCATGATTCAGTAAGGTTAAATAAAAACCGGTTTGGCATCCCATCGGTCCGATATCTAACACTTCATCCATATGGTTGCGGATTTTCTCTGCCATCAGATGTTCAATGGAATGCAGTGCGGGCATTTCCATATGTTCACGGTTTGGCTGTTTAAAACGGATGTCATATTTGTAAACCATATCTCCTACGTCACCTTGTGTAACACTTGCAAGCCTTACATATGGTGCTTTTACTTTTGTATGATCCAGCTGGAAACTTTCAACATTCATTTTCTCCGTCATTCTACCCTCTCCTTTTTTTATCGCTACAATCAACCAGACAAATTCATTCATTTGCTTCCAACTTACTTCAAAATCATGTGCGGTGAAAATATCGTCGAGAACCGGAACAGTCGTATAATATTCGCGTTGTAAATCTGCGGCCAAATCTGGGAAATTGCTTTGTTTTGCTTTGGCAATCGCTGACTCCTTTGCTTTTTCAGTTTCAAATACAGTATCCGCAAAAATGACTTTCCCCTTTTCAGGAAGGATAACTGAAAATTGCTTAATCGCTTTTTCTTTCTCTTCATCCGTTAAATGATGAAATGCATAAGTGCTGACAATACTGTCAATCGGCATATCACTTTTAGGGAAAGATAAAAAGTCCCCTTCCTCCAAGTGAGCGTTTGGTAATTTGGTGCGCGCTGCTTGCAGCATCGATCCCGACGGTTCGATGCCAATCACCTTATGATTCGCCTGCAATAGTTTTTTTGTCAGATTACCTGTACCAACGCCATATTCCAGCACATTGCCAAACGTCCGATCCACTACTTTCTGCAAAATATCCTCATACCCGGAAAAAACAGCTGCATATTGCGGATCCATCCCAGCTACTGTTTCATCATACGTGCCAGCCCAACCCTCAAATAAATCAATAAACTCACGTCCCATTCTTTTTCAACCCCATTTCATATAATCCCTATTAATTTAATCGGTTTAATAAGAATATATGCATATAGTAGCACAAGGTGCATCAAAAGAAAAGGGGGAAAAACGAAGAACCAGCGAGGGGGGGTGCCAGCGGGGGTGCCTGTCAGCGGAGGGGTGCCTGTCACTTCCCGAATTTTGTCGAATAAAATACATGCTAAACCAACGAAAAAACAGCCTCCTCTTTTGAGTAAGGCTGTTTTCTAAATATGCTATTCCAATCACATCATTTTTTATATGATCGCATCCTTTTTACGCTTCCTCTCCGGTTGATTCTTCCACGCTCTGGTTGATACGCACTCTCTCCGGTCGATTCTTCCAGCCCTCTGGTTGATACGCACTCCCACCGGTTGATTCTTCCACGCTCTGGTTGATACGCACTCTCTCCGGCTGATTCTTCCAGCGCTCCGGTTGATACGCAGATTAAGTCCATATAATTGTGTAAAAGAAAAGGATAAACAAAAAGGGTCATATTAACTCCTTGTGATACAATGTTTTCAACGACGAATACAAAG
>NZ_JAGIKX010000046.1:0-17092 GCF_017874635.1 Virgibacillus alimentarius | reverse complement strand
TCATGACCAGCATTTTTCAGTGTTACAACACCTGAAGGAGTCATGGCAACACGATTTTCATTGTTTTTTATTTCCTTAGGTATTCCTATTTTCATTTCTTATTCCTCCTAATAATTGTATTTTTTTGATCTATGGTCATATTCGGGATTTACAATCCTCTTTGGTGACCGATAATTACATATGATTTGTAATTCGGGATCCTTACCATAATCTTTTAGATTTTCTCTATCTAAATACAAAAATTGTAAAACACATTCCTTCGTTCCTACGCTTCTTTGCCAATTGGCCTATCCGCTTCATCAAAGTCGAGGTCTACCATTTTTGTTCTAAAAAATTTAGTAAGAAAGAGCATATAACTAATCCCAATGCTTACCCAGACAATTCCTCCAATAAATGCATCTGCATGTAGAAAATACCAAAGCACTCCTGTAAAACCCGCTCCGATACTAGGCATGATGATATAAGAAAAAATATCTACCGGTCTTTTATATCTTTTTTGTTGGAATGCAAAATAAGCGATGACAGATAGGTTTACAAATGTAAATGCAATCAAAGCTCCAAAATTGATAACAGCTGAGATTAATTCTAGGCTTGGGCCAATTGCAAGCAAGGACACGGCTCCTACAAAAATCACATTAAATGCGGGTGTTCGAAACTTCGGATGAACATAGCCAAACGCTTTACGCGGCAGAACTCCATTTCTTCCCATGACATATAGGAGACGGGATACACTGGCATGGGAAGCCAGACCTGACGCTACTGTTGCCGCAAAAGCACCAGCAAGAAAAATGAGTTGAAATGCCTTGCCTCCAACATACAAGCCAATCTCCGGTAACGTATCATCTAATAAATGAAAAACACCTAAGTCAGGAAACAATGCTTGTGTGTAATACGCTGCAATAAAAAAGATTCCGCCACCAATCAGTACTGTCAGAAAAATGGCTCTTGGCACTGTATTTGGATTAGCAGCTTCTTCGGTATACATTGTTATCGCATCAAAACCAATAAATGAAAAACACACAATCGTTGCTCCAGTTAAAACAGCTACAGCTTGAACATTTTCATGGGCAATGGGATTTAATGTAAACAATGTACCTGCTCCCATTCCCTGGTACAGCTGTACAGAAGCGAGCACGATAAAGGTTACAACCAATAGTACGGTAAATATGACAAGCAGCGAATTTAACCCGGAGGTAGAGCCCATGCTCCACACATTTATAAATGTAACCACTGCCACATACAAAACAACCCAAATCCAAGCAGGGATTTCCGGAAAGAGGGATTCCATATAAAGTCTAATGATCAAAGCGTTGACTAAAGGGAGCAATAAGTAATCCAGTAAAGAAGCCCAACCGACTAAGAACCCTGCATTTGCACCCATTGTTTCTCTGGTATACGTGTATGCGGAACCGGCGCTTGGAAACACTCGCACCATTTTCCCATAACTGATCGCAGTAAACAACATAACGACTAATGCTACAATATACGCTAATGGCACGACGCCATTTGTTTGTTTTGCTACAATACCAAACGTGTCAAACACAACAGTTGGTGTCATATAACCTAATCCAAGTGCAACGATTGCCCAGAGTCCTAATGACCGTTTGAGAGTTGCTTTTTCCGACATATACCAATTCTCCTTTTTTAAAATTTTCACTCTGAAAATCGACTACGACCCCTGCTTTTGTTTAGTTTTATGTTTCTCATTTGGAACCGCTTCCAAAATACCTCTTTTTCACCATAGGAAGGGGAGTTTGTACCCCCTATCCTTGACTGCTAACTTTTACATCCGCCTCAACTGCACGCGTATCTTCGCGTTCATCAAAATCTAAAGTACCTAATTTTCTTCTGAAAAATCGAGTTAAGTACAGCATGTAAATGATACCTACAATGAGCCAAATAATTCCCCCGATAAATGCATCAGCATGTAAAAAGTACCATAAAAATCCTGTACTTCCTGCCCCAAGAAGCGGCATGATGATAAAAGAAAAAATATCTTTTCCTGTTTTATACCTTTTTTGTCCTACAGCAAAATAGGCAATCACTGATATATTTACAAATGTAAACGCAATCAGCGCTCCAAAGTTAATAATCGCTGTAATAAGCTCTAGGCTGGGGCCGATTGCAAATAAAGATACCAACCCTACCAACACAACGTTTATTGCAGGTGTATGAAATTTAGGATGAACATATCCAAATACTTTTTTAGGCAACATGTTGTTTCGCCCCATCACAAAAAGTAACCGAGAAACACTCGAATGAGATGCAAGTCCAGATGCTGTTGTAGCGGCAAAGGCACCTGCAATTAAAAACACTTGGAAAACCTTCCCACCCACATATAAACCTATTTCCGGTAATGTATCGTCAACAACCTGAAATACGCTTAAATCAGGAAATAAGGTTTGTGTAAAAAAAGAAGCTGTAAAAAAGATCCCGCCGCCAATAAACACAGTCAAAAAAATTGCTTTTGGTACTGTATTTTTATCAATCGCTTCTTCTGTATACATCGTAATCGCATCAAACCCAACAAACGAAAAACATAATACGGTAGCTCCGGTCAAGACACCAACCATATCTACGTTTGAATTTATGATTGGCTGCATGGTAAAGAGGGTTCCTGTTCCCATCCCTTGATACAATTGAATCGATGCAAAAATGATAAAAGAAATAATTAAGAGTATGGAAAAAATGACAAGAAAACCGTTTAAATTAGAAGTTGAATTCATACTCAAAACATTAATTGTTGTCACAAATGCCACGTAAGATACTACCCAAATCCACGGTGGGACACTTGGAAAAAGGGATTCCAGGTAAAGCCGAATAATAAGGGCATTTACTAATGGAAGCAATAGATAATCTAGTAATGAAGCCCAGCCTACAATAAATCCCGTATAATTCCCCATCGTTTCTTTTGTATACGTATAAGCTGATCCTGCACTTGGGAAAATGCGAACCATCTTTCCATAACTGATTGCGGTAAACAGCATGACAATTAACGCAATAATATAAGCAAGAGGCACCATGCCATTTGTTTGTTTGGATACAATGCCAAATGTGTCAAACATAACTGTCGGCGTCATGTAACCTAATCCAAGCCCAACAATTGCCCAGAGCCCTAATGATCGTTGAAGTTTACCATTTTCAAGCATGTCATCCTCCTTCTTCGATGTATTTCACATATGAATGTAATTTGACATAATATATCTATTTTAGAATTAGCTGTTCCGCAATTAGGTAACGAGTCCATTTATGCAAAATCGGGATTATGCCATTCCATTAATGTAGCGTTCGTCAATGATGCATCATCGTCCATCAAATAATTTTGCATCACTTTTCTTAATTGAAAACCGTTTTTATGCTGAAAAGTGAGAACTGGATCGTAAATTTTCTCCTGTATCACTTCATTTGCATATTCGTCTGGCGTAAATTGATTAGCATATTTATAATAATTAGGGATACGGCCACCAATAATAATGCTTTTTAAATTTAGTTCTTTACAAATCTCCCTTCGAGCAAAGTATAGATGCTTTCCAATTTTCATTTTTCTGAAATCTGGATGCACACCAACTTCTATTCCGTATAAATTCACTCCATTGGGATTGTGATTTCGAATATAACCGTCATCTGAAATTTCGGTATACGAATGATTCTCACCATAGTCATCAAAGTTAATGACTAGGCTCGAAGCTGAGCCTACAATTTTATCTTTATACCTGAGACACACTTGCCCTTCTGGAAAAATTTTTAATTGATTTTCAAAATTGTCACGTGTTAGCGACATATCAGGTCCAAAACACTTTTTAGACAATGCGGCAACTTCCTCAAGATCTTCCGGTTTAATCCGCTGAATAGTCATGTGTTCTCCGAGATTGGGTGTTGCTTTAATTTCCGACATATGCTTTTCTCCTCCCATTCCTTCATTACTTTGTGCTTAAAGAAACATACTTTTCTTCTAAATACTCTTCCAACCCATATTTTCCGCCTTCTTTGCCCATTCCACTTTCTTTCACTCCGCCAAATGGTGCTTGGATTACAATAGGAAGTGAATCATTAATCCCGACAATTCCGTAATCCAATTCCTGCATCATACGCAATCCGCGACCTAAGTCCTGTGTAAAACAATACGCAGCAAGACCATATGAATCATGGTTCGCCCTTTCGATCACTTCGTCTTCATCCTTAAATGTAAAAATTGGCGCGACTGGTCCAAATGTTTCTTCTGTCGCAATACGCATCTGATCGTTTGCATATTGAATAACAGTCGGTTCATAAAAATGTCCATTTACATCCTGATTCAAATCCGCTTCTTTCCCGCCACAAAGCACTTTTCCATTATTATCTCGCGCATCTTCTACTTGTTCTTTTACCTTCTTCAGCGCATTCTCGTTAATTAACGGTCCTACGTTAATACCGTCCTGCAACCCGTTTCCTACTTGAAGTTTCGAAGTTTTTTCAGCTAATTTTTCACCGAATTCATCCGCAATGCTTTCAGCAACATATACTCGGTTTGTACTAATACAGGTTTGACCGGAGTTCTTAAATTTGGACTGCATGACTCCTTGTACTGCTTCATCAATATCTGCATCTTCAAACACAATTAAAGGTGCATGCCCTCCTAGCTCCATGGATGCTTTTTTTACTGTACTCGCTGAATCGCGGAGAAGTTTTTTTCCAATTGGTGTTGATCCTGTAAATGTGATCTTACGGACATCTGGACTGCTCGTCATTTCACTGCCTATTTCATCAGCAGCCCCAATTAATAGATTTACTACTCCTTCTGGTAACTCTGCTTCATGGAAACACTCGAATACTTTTACAGCGGATAAAGGAGTTTGAAGGGCTGGCTTTAAGACAACCGTACATCCCGCTGCAAGAGCTGGTGCAATCTTTCTTGTAATCATGGACAACGGAAAATTCCATGGTGTAATCGCTGCACACACACCTACTGGCTGTCTGATGACCATCAAATGTTTATCCGGATGGGATGGCGAAAGCGTATCTCCATAAATCCGTTTCGCTTCTTCAGCGTACCAATCGAGATAATTAATGGCACTAGCCACTTCACTCTTGGCATCAGCTAAAGGCTTCCCGTTCTCCTTTGTAATTGTCTCAGCGAGCATATCAGATCTTTCATTCATTAATTGAACTACCTTCTTCAAATAATTGCTGCGCTGATTCCCTGTTGTTTTTCTCCATTGCTTAAATGCATCTTTTGCTCTTGCAATCGCTTCTATTGTTTCTTCTTTTCCTCCTAATGAAATTGTCTCAATCGTTTCTCCTGTTGCCGGATTTGTTACTTCGAATGTATTTTCTGTTTGAATCCATTTTCCATTTATATAGAGCATCTAAGTTTCCTCCTAATCAAGTTCCTCGTAATCATTTTCAAGCGATTTTCCTACACGCAGATGTGCCTTTCTCTTTGCTAGATTAATAACAATCGAAAATACTGTTTCCATTCTTCGGTGCTCAGGAGCACGTTTATTTTCAAAGTGATTGATCGAATTTGGTGCATTAAATTCATCAGAAAGCCATTCTTTAAATGATTGCTCTCTGATCACTTCTTGTTTAGCAATTGTAGTATTGATCAATTGTTCTGCTCTTTTTTTACGAAGCATCGAATCGTCGTACCGGAATTCATTCATATCCTTTAAATTTTGTTTAATGAGGCTCGAGCAGATGTGGTTGGTATGCACTAATTTACCTGGATTCTCTCCAACATAATCCATTCCAAATGGCGATACTTCCGCATTTACGGCCATTCCATTTCCATCCCCCTCGTCATATCCGATGAGGAAACTCGCGGCTGAAGCCATTTGTCCACCTTTAATTTTGGAAACGGCTTCTGTTAAAGAGTTGGAATTAAGAACTGCTCTTAATCCTAAGTGGATTGGTACTTCATCTGATTTTTTATCTGTAATTAAAGCATTAAAGCAAATCCCCACACCAGCAGAATTGAAACCAATCTTACCTATGATTCCACCTTCAGTAACCATGGTTATATCCGGATGATCATTGTTTTGCATATCGAGCAGAAGCAAGCTCTTTATTTGTGTTGGCTTCCAGTCCCAATTTTGTCCGATAATTGTTTCGGTACTAATCGGATTGGTAATGGCCATTGCGGTACAGCCATCTGAAAAAGAAGTTCCTTTATATCCGGCCAGAGCAATTTCACTACGGGCATTCAAGGCCAAAATATCTTCAAAATCTACACCCGCTCCTTTTGCAATCCCTTCCATTTCTTCAAGCATCGATATGTCATATTTTTCAATGGCATTTAAGTGAACCAATGCGCGTTCTCTCGCTTCAGACCAATCGATATGCTGGTATCCGTGAAATAATTTTTCATAGGTTTTTAGACTTTGTAAAACTTCTTTCTTCCCTTGAAAACCATGCTCATAGCCTATTTCTTTTGCTGATCCTTGTAATTTTAATTTTTTAATCATAATATCCTCCGTTTATTCATGTTCGTTTCAATTTTTAACAATGATGTTCAAAAAGACGCCTTTTTATTTGGTGTCTTTTTGAACATCCTCCTTTTTCTTAAAGCGTGTTTTTAAAAGCAGTAATGGATTCATCAATAATCTGAATCATTTTTTCAATTTCCTGTTTGCTGATCACTAGCGGCGGTGCAATTGCAACTCTAAAATCGCCGATATGACGAAGAATAAGTTTTCGATCGAAACATTCATCAACAATCGTTGCAGCCGCTTGTAAGGATGGATCCAAGTGTTCCCCTGTTTCAGGATTATAGACTTCAAATGCGGCAAGCAATCCGAGCGTGCGACAATTTCTGACAATGTCATGCTTCTCTTCTAAATATGCGAGTCCTTTTTGCATTTCTTTTTCCATTTCCTTGGTATTCTCCACCAAACCGTCACGTTCGATAATCTCAATATTTTTCAAGGCTACTGCACAGGCTGTCGGATGTCCGCTATACGTAAAACCATGAGCCATCACACCATCATAATTTACAATGGTATCTCTGATCTCATCACTGAGCATAACGCCGCCCAGCTGTGAATACCCACTTGTGATTCCCTTGGCAATAGACATGAAGTCTGGTTGCACGTTCCAATTCTCTATCCCAAACATTTTTCCGGTACGTCCAAACCCACAAATAACCTCATCCGCTATAAACAGAATATTAAACTCATCACAAAGTTTTCGAACCGCCTCTAAATATCCCTCAGGTGGCATATTCACTCCGCCTGCACCTTGAACAGGTTCAATAATAACGGCAGCAACTGTATCCGCACCTTCTTTTTCGATAAGCGCTCTGATGGAGTTTTCATAATTCGGATCATTTTTATCGCCAAGTTCGCAATTGGTTAAATGTGGGGTCGCATGATAAAAACCTTCCACACTGGATCCTGCGAATTCATGAGTTGCAGGGATTCCTGTCGCACTTTGAGCTGCTTGTGTTACACCATGATATCCAGACTGCATTCCGATTATTTTTTTCTTCTCCGCTTTCCCTTTCAATTTCCAGTAAAATCGCGACAACTTGAAAGCGGTGTCATTCGATTCCGATCCGCCCGAAGTAAAAAATACTGCATTTAAATCCCCAGGTGCAAGCGATGCCAATTTTTCAGCAAGTTTAATAGCCGGCTCATTTGAAAACCCTTTAAATGCAGATGAATAAGCGATTTTCGTCATTTGCTCATTTGCGGCTTCCGCTAATTCCTTTTGTCCATGCCCGATATTTACATTCCAGAGCATTGACATTCCATCAATATAAGACTCACCATCCATATTATTGACATAAATACCATTGCCCTCTGAAAAAATAATACTTGGCCCGTCTTCAGCCGCTGCTTTCGGTGCTGAGGTAGGATGAATAAAATGTCGCTTATCTAATTCAACGAGTTCTTTTGTTTTTGAGTTGATTACATTTATTTCTTTTGCCATTATTAAAAACCTCCTGTTAGTAAATCGTTCACTTTTTATAATGCAACTTGTATGCCAACTCTTAATTTTTTATAAAATATTCAGAAAAAATAATAGGCCTAACCATAATATCAGAGGCCTTTAACGAATTTATTTTTTATAAAGGAATGCTTTGTAAATTAAATTATTTTGGATTTCGCTCTGCTTTTTTATGACTAATTGCATAGTATTATGAATATTTTCATATTAACAAAACAATCCGCCTTGATATTTGAATAAAAAAAGCTGGGACAAAACCCCAGTAAATGTCAAAAAGTCAAATAGTCCATTGGGGCTATTTGACTTTTTTTAGGTGAGATAATTCTATTATAGTTTTTACTAATCGATACGGATGGTAATCCCGTTGACTTCCACTACAGGTGGCTGCTTTCCGCGGGCACGACTTCAGCCTCCTCGGAAGAAAATCACTTCACGTGGGGTCTTCAGACACGTGCTTTTCCCGCAGGAATCAGCCACCAATTTTTGATGGTTGGAACCTTTTTTAAGATATTTTGCTAGTTATGTCTCAGTCTTTTTTATTCTCCTATTCATTTTGTAAAATTTTTTGATATTTACGACTCACTGCCGATTGGCTAATATTTAATGCTTCCGCTGCTTTTGTTGTTGTTCCAAATTTCTTCATCGCTAACAGAATGAGCTGTTCTTCCACTTCCTCTTTCGCTTTTTGAAGCGGCATGATTCCATTAACCATTGGTTTAGCTTTCTTCACAATACCATTAGACATAAACTGATCGACTAACGCTGCAGTTATTACATCCTCATCCGCTGTGACAAATAGTCGTTCAATTAAATTTTGTAATTCACGGATATTGCCAGGCCATGAATAATTTTCGAGCAAATTCAGTGCATCTGGCGAAAAATGGTAATTTTTGTCATATCGCTGGTTTAATTTTTGCAATGTGTGATATGCGAGCAACGGAATATCCTCTGATCGTTCATTTAATGGCGGAACACGGATTGGAATGACATGAATTCGATAATATAAATCCTCCCGGAAAGTTCCTTTCTCAACCATTCCTTTTAGATCCTTGTTTGTGGCAGCGATAATCTGAACGTCAACAGGAATTGCAGTAACACTTCCAATTGGTACAACTTCACTTTCCTGAAGAACTCTTAGCAATTTTACTTGCAAAGACATTGGCATATCCCCAATTTCATCTAAAAATAATATGCCTTCATGTGCTTGTTCAAAATAGCCTTGCTTTCCTTTCATGTCCGCTCCGGTAAAAGAACCTTTCGTATAACCAAACAATTCACTTTCAAGCAGATTTTCCGGTATGGATCCACAATTGATTGTTAAAAAAGGTTTATTGGAACGATTACTTTTTTGATGGATTGCACGTGCAATCATTTCTTTTCCCACACCTGATTCACCTTGAACTAACACCGTAGAAGAAAATTTAGCAATCTTTTCAACCTGATTAACAATTTGCTGCATTTTAGCACTACAATAAATAATTTCATGTGATGGCTCAGCTGTCATAGTTTTCAAGCGGGTAAGTTCCTGTTTGTACCTCTTTGTTATTTCTCTTGTTTGTTTTAGCTCCGTTTTCAATTTTGTATTTTCGGTAATGTCTCTAGAAGCTATAACAACTCTTTGGAGCTCTCCCTTTTCATTAAAGATAGGGTTACCGACTGCAAGTACTTTCTTGCCATGCTTTCCCTCTTGAACACGGGAAACCTTTTCTTTTTTCTCTAAAACCAGTTTCGTTATCGAAGGGGAGATATCGCCTTTCTTTTCCAAATCCAATATATTTTTCCCTACTAGCTCATTTAATTCACCTTTCCAAAAATCCCTTATATAGTTTTCACTATGACGTAAAATGTTACCTGTATGATCAACGACCACAAGTTCATCATAAATCGTAGAAAGAATAGCGTTCATATCACTATTTAAGTTTTTTACAGCTTCGATTTCCATGGCCATCTCTTCAACCATAGGCAAATCCTGCACTATTATAATAGCACCTTCCACATTTCCGTTTGAAGTTTCGATAGGGCTGTAATCGACCAATACACCCATTTCATCAGTAATGCGAATTTGATTTAAAATCGTTTTACCAGTAGCGAAAACTTCATTTACTTGTTCTTTGTGAAATATAATACGTGCATCTTTTCCCATTACTTCATCTGCTTCAGAACGAATCATTTTTAGTCCGGATTCATTACAATTAACAATTTTATATTCGTGATCTATGACAAATAACCCCATCGGTATCGATGCAAGCAGTACACGTAAGATATTAATATTTTTTGTTTCCTCACGAAACATCCCTGCCAGCATATCTTCTCTTCTTACATAGCCTGTAATGTCATTTTGTTCATTCTTCACTAAAACAATAGGTTGTCCCAAGGCCTGAAAAATAAATGGTAAAGATAGCGTCTGATTTAATTTAAAAGTTCCAAGTTTATCAATGGAAATCGCATTTGAAAATATTTGGTTAATATGTAAATTAGAGTAATCTATTTTTTCTGTTTTTAAATTTTTTAAGTCGACATACGCACGGAGGCGATTATTCTCTGTCAAAAATAAATACGGATCCTGATGAGTAGCAATCTTTTTTAAAAGTGCTTCTTCCTCTATATTTGTAGAAACTGCAAAAATGGGTCTCAGCTTGTTAAAGATCGTTTGATTCACCTGTAAACCTCCTTTTTATAAACTTTTGACTATTTGTAATTATATCATAATACTATAAAATGACATCGTTTTCATTAAAACTGTTCTTTTGTCGGAACAGAGCAGATGTGAACTATAAATATCTAGGGACTGAATTTTATAAAAGTTTAGAAAACACTTTACATTTAATCCAACATATAATAAAATAAATGAATAAGTTACAAAATAATAATAATTCCTACTGCCTAATCTGTTTACAGTTCCATTCCAGATCTGTTCCAACGGATAAAAAGCCAGTTCACTTTGTATTACAGCTTAAAATCAGTCTGTAAACAATTTGAATTGGTTTTTTTATTTACACTGTTAAAGAGGAAGGAGTGAAACAATGACTGGCGCATTAAAAAATATAAAAGTGCTAGATTTATCACGCGTTCTCGCTGGTCCCTATTGTACGATGATTCTAGGGGATCTCGGTGCAGAAGTGATTAAAGTGGAAGCACCTGGAGGCAGTGATGAAACACGTAAATGGGGCCCCCCTTTCCAAAACGATGTTAGCGCCTATTATCTTTGCGCAAATCGGAATAAAAAAAGCATTACAGCCGATTTGAAATCAGAAGAGGGCATTCAAATGATTAAAAAACTGGTAATGGAAAGTGATGTTATTATTAATAATTTTAAATCTGGTACGATGGAACGCTTTGGCTTGGATTATGAATCACTGTCAGCGATTAACCCTAAGATTGTTTCCTGTTCGATTACCGGTTTTGGTGAAACAGGACCATACAAAAACATGCCAGGTTATGATTTCATTATTCAAGCAATGAGTGGATTGATGAGCATTACAGGGGATGATGATTCCGGACCCCAAAAATTAGGTGTAGCCATCACTGATATTCTAACAGGTTTATATGCCTGTATTGGCATTCAAAGTGCATTGCTAGAACGTACACAATCAGGTAAAGGGCAAAAAATCGATATTTCCTTATACGATGCTGCTGTAAGTTCACTTGTAAATATCGGAAGTAATTACTTAATGTCTGGCGTAATACCTAAACTCCGGGGGAATCGCCATGCAAATATTGTCCCTTACCAAACATTTAAAACGTCGGATGGCGAAATCGTCATCGCAGTAGGGAATGACAATCAATTTAATGCTTTATGCACCATTTTAAATAAACAACAATACAGCTCGGACCCTAGATTTCTTACGAACCCGGATCGAGTCAAACATCGTGAAGAATTAGATTCATTATTACAGGAAGTTTTTCTTACAGAACCAACTGCATACTGGAGAAAGAAATGTAATGAAAACAATATACCTTGCGGACCAATCCAAAATATCAAAGAAGTTACAAATGATCCGCAGCTTCAAGCGAGAAATATGTTTATCGAATACCAGCATCCTAGTGCAGGGCCTATTAAAATGATTGGCAGTCCGTTAAAACTATCACGGACACCTGTGAAGGTTAATCACCACCCGCCAAATGTGGGTGAACATAATGAGGAAATATTCAACCGATTAGGATTAAAAAACAACTACAATGAAGGAGATGAAGAAAATGAATTTTGAACTTACAGAGGAACAAAAAATGTTACGAGACACAGCGAGAAGTTTTACAGACAAGGAAATTATGCCATATATAGCAGAGTGGGAACGTCAAGGTGAATTTGATCCAGCTATTATGGCGAAACTTGCTGAACTTGGTTTAATGGGAGTATGTATTCCAGAAGAGTATGGCGGTAGCGGCATGGATTATAATTCACTGGCGATTGTCTGTGAGGAACTGGAGCGTGGCGATACCGCATTCCGTACTGCCGTATCCGTGCACACCGGATTAAATAGCATGACTTTGTTGCAATGGGCCTCTGAAGAACAAAAGCAAAAGTACCTTACTCCTCAAGCAAAAGGGGACAAAATAGGTGCGTTTGGTCTGACAGAACCAGCAGCAGGCTCCGATGTTGCCTCTTTAGAATCAACTGCAGTCAAAGAGGGAGATTACTATATCTTAAATGGACAAAAAACATGGATTTCTCTATGTGATACTGCTGATCACTTTATTGTTTTTGCCTATACGGATAAATCAAAAAAGCATAAGGGAATTTCTGCATTTATTGTGGAACGAACATGGGAAGGTTTTTCTTCCAAAGCAACAAAAGGAAAGCATGGGATTCGAGCTGGCAATACTGGCGAATTATTTTTCGATCAAGTCAAAGTACCAAAAGAAAACCTGCTTGGTAAAGAAGGAGAAGGATTTAAAATTGCTATGTCTGCCCTGGATAATGGACGCTTCACAGTAGCAGCCGGAGCTGTCGGTCAAATTATGGCATGTTTAGAAGCTAGTGTGAAATATTGTCATGAACGGGAAACATTTGGAAAAGAAATTGGCAAGCATCAACTCGTTCAGCAGATGATTGCTAAGATGGAAGCAGGATTACAAATGAGCCGATTGCTTGTGTATCGTGCAGGAGCATTAAAAAATCAAGGAAAACGAAATACACGGGAAACATCACTCGCCAAATGGCAAGCCTGTGATTTTGCTAATAAAGCAGCAGATGATGCCGTGCAAATTCATGGTGCTTATGGTTATTCCGATGAGTATCCTGTAGAGCGTTATTTACGCAACTCGAAAGCACCAGTCATTTACGAAGGAACACGTGAAATTCATACGATTATGCAGGCGGAATATGTATTAGGTTACCGTCAAGATAAACCGCTAAATAAAAGTCTCCCTGCATGGGAGGGAAATCTTGTAAAATAGTTATTTTCGCACCCACAATAGATAGAATCGTGGGTGCGAAATATTTTTTATCAATTAGCTTCCAACCTGTTTAATATCGGTATCTGTCTCTCGCTTGCGCATGGACGAAAGCTGCAGGGCAATCAAAGCGACAAAAACACCTAACCCTATTAAGTCTGTATATCCCCCCGGATAAATTAGTAGCAAACCGCAAGCAATCGATATCGTTCTCTCTATCCAGTGTAATCTACGGTACCAAAACCCAATTAAACCGCCGCCAATGGCAATCATACCAGCTATTGCAGTAACTAATATCATACTAATTTCGAGCAAGGATGTGTCGATCATTAATAATTCCGGTTGTAAAACAAACATATACGGAATAATAAATGCTGCAATCGCAAGCCTGGATGCATTTGCACCAGTCCGTATCGGTGCACCACCGGATATACCTGTGGCTGCAAAAGCCGCCAATGCTACAGGTGGTGTAATATCTGCTACAATACCGAAATAAAATACAAACATATGTCCAGCAAGGACCGGAATTGCTACTTCCAGCTGATCATTTAATGCAATGATTGCTGGCAGTGCAATGGTTGATGTAATGATATAGTTTGCTGTCGTTGGAGATCCCATACCTAGAATAATGGAAGTGATCATTGTAAAGATCAATGTGAGCATCAATTGGATATTCATGGAAGACGCAATGGATCCGGCTAGATTAACAAGACTGTTTCCTAGTTTCAATCCCAGACCTGTTTTCGTTACTACCCCGACAATGATTCCCGCACATGCTGTAGCTGCTGCAACTCCCAGTGCAGTACGAGCTCCGGAAGTTAGCGCTAAAATAAGCCTGCCAGGAGTTAATCTCGTATCTTTTCGAAATAGACTTACAATGATGATGGATAATATTCCATATAATGCCGTTCGTTCAACACTGAATCCTTTAAACAGCAAATAAACAATAGCAATAATAGGAATGAGCAAATGAATTTTTTTCATAACTTCTTTTTTACTTGGTATTTCATCCTCAGGTAATCCGAATAGTCCTAATTTCTTCGCTTCAAAATGGGTCATAATCCATATTCCTGAAAAATATAAAATAGCTGGAATGGTTGCTGCTTTTGCTATTTCCCAGTAACCAACACCGGCAAATTCAATCATTAAAAAAGCGGCCGCTCCCATGATAGGCGGCATAATTTGTCCTCCGGTTGAGGAAGCTGCTTCAACAGCTCCAGCAAAATTGCGATGATAGCCAAGTTTCTTCATCATAGGGATCGTATAAGCACCGGTCGTTACTGTATTTGCTACCGAACTCCCTGAGATCGTTCCATTTAAGGCACTTGAAAATATAGCAACTTTTGCCGGTCCCCCCGTACGCTTTCCTGCAAGTGAAATGGCCAAGTCATTAAAATAATTTCCGACACCTGTCTGGATAAGAAAAGCTCCAAAGAGTAAAAACAGGAAAATATACGTAGAGGAAACTTGCAACGGAGTTCCTAGAATACCTTCTAATGTAAAGAACATCGAATTCACCAGTTGCTCCGGGCTAAGACCGCGATGTGCCAGCATCCCCGGCATTTGCGGTCCGTATAACGCATAAATCATAAAGATAATTGCAATAATTGTAATCGGAAGACCAACAGCTCTTCTTGTTGCTTCAAGGACCAACAATATAGCAATACTTCCAATAATGAATTGCGTTTGATCAATCCCTCCTATTTGTTGTACTAATGTTTCATAATAAAGCGGCCAATATCCGCAAACAACAATTGCTAATAATGCTAGAATAATATCATACCAAGCTATTTTCACTTTATTTCCTTTTTTGCTGGCAGGGAATAAAAGAAAAATGAGGGTTAATGCAAATCCCAAGTGAACAGTTCGTTGAATATATGCTGTATATTGACCAAACGCACCTGTATATAGCTGGAATAAAGAAAAGGCAATCAGCGTAATAAAAACAACCTTCGCTGCAATTCCAGTTAAATGACGTGTATTTGATTCTGCATCATATTTTTGTAATAATTCATCCTGTTGTTCTTTTGTGAGCTCTGGCTTTGATTCACTCATGAATTTTCACCTCTTTCAAATACTGACTGAGCGTTAATTTTTCTATTTTTAATTTGAACCAAGCACCCGGCTGAAAATAATCATTAAACCAAACCCTATATTCCGCTTGGTTTCCCCAAACAAGCCGGTGTTCTGATACTGTCTTTCCATTCCGTATGTTCATCGATGGGAAAATGTTTTCTAAATTTTTTATATAATATTTTCCATCCTCATTAACAAATTCCTCGCCTTCTTGTGCATTCGAAGGCATCCCAATTCCAAATTCTTCATAAACAATCTCATTTTGTTTTATATCATGATTACGTGTTACCTCATATTTTTCGATAACATCAGTTAAATGGATCGAATGCTTAAAAATAATTTGAAAGTGATCCCCTGTATTCATTGGTAAAAAAGCTTCTATTTGATCTGTATTCTCTTTATAAAAAACTAAAGCAGTTTTATAAGGGATAAACATGAATGCGAGTGTGATAACTAAAAGTAATATACCTATCAAAAGAGTTATTCGTTTTTTTGCCATCTATGATTCACCTTATATTTCGATTAAAAAGGCCGGTGCAATTGCCTATAAATAGGACCTGCAACCGGCCTCCTGTTCTTTCACTTACTATCATTTATTTCGCTTCAATACCCTCTTCATCAAAATACTTTTTTGCACCTGGATGTAAATCAATACCTATTCCATCTAAAGCAGATTCCAATGTGATAATTTCACCTTTATCATGTGAAATTTTATCCGTATTTTCATAAATCGCTTTTGTAATATCATAAACAGCATCCTCTGATAGGTTATCAGTCACTGCTAGCATCGCAAGCACCGCTACTGTATCTACATCCTCTTGAATACCATATGTTCCAGATGGTACCGTATCCTCTGCATAATATGGATATTTTTCTACAAGCGCTTCTGCTTTTTCTTTTTCAATTGGAACGATGCTCACATCTTCTGTTGCTGATAATCCTTCAACAGCCCCTGTTGGTGTACCAGCAGTAATGAAAGCGGCATCAATATTTCCATCTTGAATACCACCTGTTGATTCATCAAAATCTAGATTCTCTGCATCAATATCGTCCATTGTCATATCATAAATGTCTAAAATTTGCTCCGCATTGATATAAGTTCCGGAACCAGGCGCACCAACAGAAACAGTTTTTCCTTTAAGATCTTCCACTGCCTCAATTCCTGATTTATCTGTTGTCACAATCTGAATCGTTTCTGGGTATAACGAGCCTAATGCAAGCACATTATCAACAGAATTATCTTCAAAAGCATTGACTCCATCAATTGCATTTGCAACAACATCGGTTTGTACAAATGCAATTTCAGCTTCTTCTTCCTGTAAAGCGATTACATTATCAGCCGAAGCATTGGAAGAAACAGCATCTGTTTGTATTCCTGTTTCATCAGAAATGATTTTAGCCATTGCTCCTCCCAGCGGATAGTATGTACCACTCGTTCCGCCCGTTAACATACTCATAAATTCTGGTGTTTCTCCTTCACTTTCTTCCCCGTCGCCTGACGCATCGTCTGTGCTACCACAGGCAACTAAAAATAATGAAAATAAAAATAATAAAGCAACTGAAAGTAAGAAATGTTTCTTTGTCATCATACTTCCCCCTCATATAATATGTTTAGTCTTAAATATTTTCTTATTAATTATTTTCAATCTACCTAATAACACTTTGAGCGTAACTCCGTTACCCTTCACTGCTGGCG
>NZ_JAGIKX010000045.1:0-19643 GCF_017874635.1 Virgibacillus alimentarius | reverse complement strand
GAGGGGTACCCCTCCCAATATAATAAACTCCATACCAACACATAAATGGTTGAAAACCTTGTATCTTATTTTACACATAATTCAGGACTTGACTGTGATATCAACCGGAAAGGGGATGAAATCGACCGGAGCGTGGGATATCAACCGGAAAGGGGATGAAATCGACCGGAGCGTGGGGATATCAACCGGAAAGGGGATGAAATCGACCGGAGCGTGGTGATATCAACTGGAAAGGGGATGAAATCGACCGGAGCGCGTGGATATCAACCGGAAAGGGGATGAAATCACCCGGAGCACGTGGATATCACCTGGAGAGGGGATAAATCACCCGGAGTGCGTGGGGATATCACCTGTGCATCTCGTATAGTCCAACCGGGCTGCTCATATGAACAGGCTGTTTCAAGCGCCTCTATCATTATAAATTTTTTGAAAATAGCGTTAATCGCCTATTGACTTCTTGTGTGTATGGGTGTACTATCTAAATAGGACACTCATACAAGACCGGAAGGGAAGGTATTTGATGACTGCTTTTAAGGGGCTTTTGAAGAAGGATTTTTATATTTCCAGGCACTGGATGATAACGATCTTAGTTGGGGATTTGGTTTTGTTATTGGTTCCGCTGGGACTGGGGATTTATATTGATGAGCCACTATCCTTTATGCCGATCGTTTTGTTTATGCTGCTTGGGTTTCATATATTTTTTCAGCCGACGATGTTGCTGCAGATGCTTCATTTAGAAGGAAAAACGCAGTTATGGCTGTATAATACACAAAGCAGCAGGAGGCTTTTTATCTCAAAATTCATCGTTGCTTTTTCCTATCAGTTTATTTCGCAAGTGTTTTTAACCGGTATTGGGTTTATTATTTTTCAGTTTATAAAAGATATTGTCGACATCCATATCCCTCTCCAAACGCTCTTTAAAGGAACAGTTATATTCAATGTTGCACTGCTTTTGATTGCTTTGTATTTTGCGTGCTGGGTTATCTTTTACTGGAGTATTTACCATTCGTTAAGCAGGCTGATTCCAACGGGATTTTTCCGCTGGTTGATTCTGTTTCTCCTATTTGTCGGATACAATCTGATTAGTGCGTTCATCGCTAAGATTGGTTTTATCAGTGAGCTTGTGAGTAAATGGACTGTTCCGGTCATGATCAATCAAACTTTTACGTATACAGATGGGGCATGGGAGACAGGAGTCAATGCTGTTGATTTCCCCGTAATGATTTTTATTGTTTATGTCTTCCTTGGTTTCGCTTTGTTCTTTTTTTCCAGTTGGCTGCTGGATCGGAAGGTAGAGGTGTAGGGCTATGACAAAAGATTATCAAGTATCCAAACCGATCTATATTCAAATTGCTGATACGATTGCTTACCGGATTGTCAGGGGGGAGATGCTTCCGGGGGAGAAGTTGCCCTCTGTGCGTGAGATGGCTGTTGAGTCAAGCGTGAATCCGAATACAATTCAACGAACCTATAGTGAAATGGAAAGGATGGGCATTGTGGAGACAAAAAGGGGCCAGGGAACATTCGTAACGGATAATGAGGAAGTGCTGGATGATCTAAAAGGAAAACTGCAAAACGATATTATTCATGTTTTTGTCAAAAGCATGGAGGAGCTTGGAATGACGGAAGAGGAAATGATCCATGGGCTAAAGTGCTTTTTGGGGAGGGATCGTGATGACCGTTGAGTTGCAAAATGTGTGGAAGAAATACGGAGGTCAAACGTCCGTGAAGGATGTCTCGCTTCATCTGGAACCAGGCAAAATATATGGCTTGATTGGGCCGAATGGAAGCGGAAAGTCGACGACGCTGAAAATGATGACGGGGCTTGTTTATCCGAATGCTGGGGAAATCACTATATCTGGTGAACGTGTTACGAGAAGGATTTGCTCAAAAGTGGCTTATCTGACAGAACTGGATATGTTTTACCATGCATTTACGGTGGAAAAAATGATGGCATTTTATGCTTCCCAGTTTTCTGACTTTGATGTGGAAAAGGCACATGTTCTACTTAAAGAGATGAAGCTGGATCCGAAGAAAAAAATAAAAAAGCTTTCGAAAGGGAACAGGGGCAGGTTGAAACTTGTACTCGCATTGTCCAGGAAAACACCGGTTCTGTTGCTGGATGAACCTTTTTCAGGGCTTGATCCGATGGTTCGGGAGTCGATTGTGAAAAGTTTGATTTCTTATATTGATTTTGATGAGCAGACGGTTGTGATTGCTACACATGAAATAGACGAGATTGAACCTTTATTAGATGAAGTCATCATTATTTTTGAAGGGGAAGTTGTGGGACAGACGCATGTAGAAAACCTTAGGGAAGAAGAAGGTATATCTGTTTTGGAGTGGTTTAAATCAATCATGGCACAAAAGGAAAGAAAGGTGGAGGATGTTTGATGGGTACAGCATTGGAATTAAAAAATGTAACCAAGGTGATGAAAGGAAAAAAGATCATCGATGATGTCAGTTTTACAGTGAAATCGGGGGAAGTGTTTGGCTTTCTAGGTCCGAATGGTGCAGGGAAAACAACGACGATTCGGATGATTGCCGGCTTAATGAAAATGACATCCGGAGAAATTTTCATTTGTGGCAAAGATAGAGAAAAGGAATTTGAAGAGGCGCTTGGCCATATTGGGGGCATTGTAGAAAATCCCGAGATGTATAAATATTTAACCGGATATCAAAATTTAAAGCAATATGCCCGCATGTCAAAGGGTGTCACAAAACAAAAAATCGATGAAGTAGTGGAATTTGTGGGGTTGACAAACCGGATCCATGAAAAGGTAAAAACCTACTCACTTGGAATGCGGCAACGATTAGGGCTTGCGCAAAGTTTGCTTCATGATCCAGACGTGATGATTCTTGATGAGCCGACGAATGGCCTTGATCCTGCTGGCATTCGGGAAATCCGCGATCATTTGAGGAAATTGACGCGAGAGAAAGGGATGTCTGTCATTGTATCCAGCCATCTCCTATCCGAAATGGAAATGATGTGTGATCGAATCGCGATCATTCAGAACGGGAAACTGGTCAATATTCAAAATGTACATGATGAAGCAGAAGCGGAAACAGCCCATCGCTATTTCTTCGAAGTGGAGTCCGGATACGCGTCTATTTTGAAAGAAAAAGGGATCGAATATAAAGAAGTGGAAAAAGGCATTGAAATGGAACTGGAAAAGGACCAAGTACCAAATGTCATTAAAATGCTGATCGAGCATGAGGTCCGTATTTTTGAAGTGAAACTTATTTCTAAATCACTCGAAGACCGCTTCCTGGAAATTACAGAAAAAGGGGGGACGACCATTGCATAAGCTTATTGTGAATGAATGGACAAAAATATTTAAACGTGCTGGAACATACGTCATGATTGCCATGATTCTCCTTGGTGTTGTGGCAATGGGTACATTAATTAAAATGACAGAAGAACCAGATCAGGCTGGGGATCAGTGGAGGGATGAGCTCTCCCAACAAATAAAGGAAGATAAGAAAGATTTGAAAGATATGCCTGCCTCAGCAGGGGATATGAAACGATTTTTGGAAAAAGATATCGCTATTAATCAATATCGTCTTGATAACGAAATTGCTCCGCCAAGTGAGACGACAGGCTGGTCCTTTATTGATGAAAGCTCTGCACTGATTTCTTTTGCCGGGCTGTTTGCGATTATTATTGCAGCTGGGATCGTTGCAAGTGAATTCAGTACAGGGACTATTAAATTATTATTAATCCGCCCCATCCGGAGGTACAAAATTTTACTATCGAAATATGTAACGGTTGTGTTGTTCGGACTTTTCATGCTGGCTGTATTATTTATCAGTTCGGCAGGCCTTGGATTTGGTTTGTTCGGAACAGGCGACGGAAACAGTGTTCATCTCGCATACGCCGATGGAGAAGTGATCGAACAGAGTCAAATGCTTCATTTAGTAAAAATCTATCTGCTTTCTTCGATCGATGTTTTGATGCTTGTGACACTAGCATTTATGATATCTGCAGTGTTTCGAAACAATTCACTCGCAATTGGGATTTCTATCTTCCTACTGATGATGGGAGGAAACGTCACATCCCTTATCGCAGCCAAATATGACTGGGCAAAATATATTTTATTTGCAAACACGAACTTAATGCAGTATTTCAATGGAACTCCCGTTGTGGAAGGGATGACATTAGGATTTTCGATTGTTATGTTGTGCATCTATTTTATCCTTTTTATGGCATTAGCATTTGGAGTATTTACAAAAAGAGACGTAGCGGCCTAAGGGTCGGCGTCTTTTTTTGTGTTGGGATTAGAATGTGCGAAGTGGTCGGGGCAGGGGGGACCACCGAACGAAGGCATCGCAAATCACAGGAGCGGGAGCAGATGAAAGGACAGGAGCAGTGGCCTGGGATGTATCGACCGAAGGAGAGGGGATATCAACCGGAGGGGTAGCTTTATCGACTGGAGGGAGAGGGGTATCAACCGGAGGAGAGGCTTTATCGACTGGAGGGAGAGGGGATATCAACCGGAGGGAGGGGTATCAACCGAAGGAGAGGCTTTATCGACCGGAGGGAGAGCTTATCAACCGGAGGAGAGGCTTTATCGACCGGAGGGAGGGCTTATCAACCGGAGGAGAGGCTTTATCGACCGGAGGGAGGGCTTATCAACCGGAGGAGAGGCTTTATCGACCGAAGGAGAGGGGTATCAACCGGAGGAGAGGCTTTATCGACCGGAGGGAGAGAATATCAACCGGAGGAGAGGCTTTATCGACTGGAGGGAGGGGTATCAACCGGAGGAGAGGCTTTATCGACCGAAGGAGAGGGGTATCAACTGGAGGAGAGGCTTTATCGACTGGAGGGAGGGGCTATCAACTGGAGGAGAGGCTTTATCGACCAGAGGGAGGGCTATCAACCGGAGGGGTAGCTTTATCGACCAGAAGGAGAAAATTTCTTTTTAGAATCGATCGATGGAAGGTTTTCTGCGGATGCAGAAAACCAGCCTGCATACGACGAGGAATGTCTGCGCGAGTAGGCGCATTATGGCTCGGCGTCTATATTGGACGGGGTTGTCCATTTAGCATCTATTGCTACTTCATTTTCTCACGATTCTTAGAGAGATGATTGCAAAAATCATTAATGTAATCGATAGAAATCCGTAACTCATCCCTTCCGTTCCGCGAATGTTAACGTAGCTGATAGAAAATATGATAACTGCTGCAATAACTGTTAGAATTCCGGGAAGCAATTGGAATACGATGGAAAGGTCTGATTTTTTTAACCACCGTGTAATAAAAAGCACAATAATCCCTAGAACAGCAGCGATTAGAATAGGTTTTACAATTACCATCAAAAGTCACCCTTCTTTTTTTGTATAAATCTGTCTATACTAAACAATTTTTCGTCAGCGGCAATATTTAATCTAGTAATACATAGCCGCTTCGGATACCCCTGCATCTATGTATCCAAGTTCCGAGCAGGGAACTTTTACCTCAAATAAGAACAAGATCACGCATGCGAAGATTGCAATACAAATGATCGTCCCAATCAAGCTGAATATTCAAATCTTGTTGGTCATTTATTTTTAGACTATACGTGTGTCATTGGTGTGTCAAGAAAAAAATCGGGAAGCGCAGGGAGATATCAACCGGATCCTGAAACTATCACCCGGAACCGCCTTCATATCAACCGGATCCTGAAACTATCACCCGGAACCGTCATCCTATCAACCCGATCCTGAAACTATCGCCCGGAACCGTCATCATATCAACCGGAGGCTGTGCACATCGCTTGCGCCTCATGTTTTGATCGCATGCATCCCCCATCCCATTCATAATTTTTAAAATTTAAACATTGACACGATCGGATGGATTCGTTTACTATTTTAAGAAGACATCTAGTCATCAGATGACCAGTTGACTTAAATATGAAATCGCTTTATTTTTCTATAAAAAAGAATATGGGTGGGGATATTTTTGTTATTGTTAGTGGCTTTAAGTGCTATTATTGGGCCATTTATTTTTCTGGTTCTCTTGAGGATGTCAGCGGTGAAAGGGATGACATATAGTGCTGCTATTGTTATTTTGCTTGCGCTGACAGCATGGGGTATGGAAGGAAAAGTTGTGTTTGCCTCGATTTTACAGGGGACGCATAAGGCGTTAACGATTGTTTTTATTTTATTTGGTGCTATTGTTTTGTTGAATACGCTTCGGCATACGGGTGCGGTGGATCGAATTAATCAAGGGTTCCGCGGGATCACTGGTGATATGCGGGTACAGGTGATTATTGTGGCCTTTTTATTTGGTTCTTTGATCGAAGGCGCTTCGGGTTTTGGAACGCCTGCTGCAGTGACGGGGCCATTAATGTTTGCGCTAGGTTTTCATCCATTGGCAGCGGCTACATTAGCACTTATTGCGGATAGTTCGGCAGTGCCGTTCGGTGCGGTAGGTACTCCTGTCAATGTTGGTTTAAGTAATCTTCCTGGTGCGGGTACTGCATTTTTTCATGATATTGCGGTAAAGACGACGATGGTTGATTTGTTTGCTGGGACGTTTATTCCATTTATACTTGTTATTATATTAACGATGTTTTTTGGGAAGGAGAAAAAACTATCCAACTTTCTTGAACTCTTGCCATGGACACTTATGATAGGAATTACATATACGGGATCTGCATTTGTGTATGCGATGTTGTTTGGACCGGAATTCATTTCGATATTTGCTTCGATTACCGGCTTGATTGTTGCTACACTAACAGCGAAGAAGGGCTGGTTGCTGCCGAAAAAGGAATGGAAAGATGCGCTAAAGGATGATTTTAAAGTAGATACAAAGCAGTCCGATATGAGCTTGGCAAAAGCTTGGCTTCCATACATCATTATGATCGCTTTATTGCTTCTTACAAGGGTCATTCCTGAGGTTACGGCGTTTACGCAGAAAGCGATCGACTTAACCTGGACAAATATTTTGGGCGTGGAAGGGATCACGTCAGACTGGGAGCTATTATATTCTCCGGGGGCAGTGCTTGTAGTGTCTGCGATATTTGCTGTAATTGTGCAGCGGAAGTCTTTTTCCAATGTTGCGAAGGCATCGAAGGAATCATTGCTTTCTATTAAAACGGCTGGTGTTTCATTGATCGCCACCTTGGCTTTGGTGCAAGTGTTTACGAATTCCGGGATAAATGCGAATGATTTGACCAGCATGCCAGAGTATATTGCGCATGCACTTGCAAGTACGTTTGGGTCGATGTGGATTTTTGCAGCGCCTTTTTTAGGTGAACTAGGTGCATTTATTACGGGAAGTGCTACTGTATCGACACTGACATTTTCGCCAATTCAATTGAATATCGCGAATCAAACGGGAATAAATTCGGATCTTGTACTGGCAGGTCAACTCGTTGGAGCGGCTGCAGGTAATATGATCTGTGTGCATAATGTTGTTGCTGCTTCGGCAGTGGTAGGCATGTCCGGTAAAGAAGGAGATGTTATCAGAAAAACATTAGGTCCAGCGATCTTATATGGTATCTTAGGTGGAGTTGGAGGTTTTATTTTATTGTTTTTCTTATAGAAGAGAGCGGCTGTTTCCAGTGGGGATGCTCTGGTGCCTGGCACCACCCGAATTTTGTCGAATTATAATTCGATGCTGAAAAACAAAGGGGGTAATGCAGTTGGAATATAAACCGATTAAACCGAAGAAAATCTATGAGGAAGTAGCGGACGCATTGATAGATTCGATCAAAAATGGCCATTTGAAGCCGGGGGATAAACTTGATTCAGTCGCGAAGTTGGCTGAGAATTTTCGTGTGAGTCAGTCCGTCATCCGGGAAGCGCTCAGTGGCTTAAGGGCGATGGGACTCATTCATATGCGCCAGGGGGAAGGAACATATGTGACAACGTATGATGCATCAAGATTTTCACTACCGGTGACGACGGCATTTTTGATGAAAAAAGAAGATGTAAAAGAATTATTTGAGGTCCGTAGAATACTAGAGGTTGGCGCGGTCGCCTTGGCGGCCACCAGCCGTCATGCAGATGACTTAAAGTTAATGGAAAAAAGACTTGAGGAAATGGTTGACGCGATTGGTGACGGGGAATTAGGTGAGCGAGCAGATTTTCATTTTCACCAGGCCATCGTAAATGCGACGCATAATGATATGTTGATCAACCTGCTTAATAGTGTTTCGGAGATGATGGTGGAGACCATTCGGGAAACGCGCAAAGTTTTATTATATGCAGAAGGAAGAGATGAACAATTATTGGCGGAGCATCGTGCGATTTATCAAGCGATCAAAGGTGGGGACGCGGATCTGGCGCAAAGAACCATGTTCGATCATATCGTTGGTGTGGAAGCATTGTTATTTAAATATATATAGACCTTACAAAAATATAAGAGGTGGAGTTTGATGAAAGTTTCATTATTTATCACATGCATGTGTGATATGTTGCGTTCTGACGTTGGTAAACATACGGTGGAGATTTTGGAGCGTGTCGGCTGCGAGGTTGATTTTCCGGAAGCGCAAACGTGCTGTGGTCAGCCGGCATTTAATAGTGGTTATTTGCAAGAATCCAAAGAAGCGATGAAACAGATGATGCGCGCATTTAAAGATTCGGAATATGTCGTTGGGCCGTCTGGATCTTGTGTTGGCATGCTTCGTGAATATCCGAAAGTTTTCAAAGGAGATGTGGAGTGGGAAGAGCCAGCCAAAGAGCTTGCGGCAAAGTCCTATGAGATTACCCAATTTTTGGTAGATGTGCTTGGCATAGAAGATGTTGGTGCGACATTTCGGGGAAAAGTTACCTATCATCCGTCTTGCCATATGACGCGTATTTTAGGGGTGAAAGAAGCACCGCAAAAGCTGCTTCGACATGTAAAGGGAATTGATCTTGTGGAACTTCCGCTTGCTGAGGATTGCTGTGGATTCGGTGGAACGTTTGCCGTGAAAAATTCCGTGATTTCGGCTGAGATGGTAAAGGAAAAAGCACAGCATGTTGCAAAAACACGTGCTGAATATTTGATCGGCGGCGATATGGCATGCCTGATGAATATTGGCGGCAGAATGAAGCGGGAAGGGAAAAATATCAAAATTGTTCATATTACGGAAGTATTAAATCATCGCTAAGGAGTGAGAGGAATGAGTTTGCGAATTGGAGATGCCTCTTTTGACAATCGTGTGGAAGATGGAATAAAAAATGATTTTATGCGTCAAGCTGTATCTTCTGCACAAGGTCGCTTAAAAAGCGGAAGGTTACATGCCGCAGAAGAGCTCGGCGATTGGGAAGACTGGCGTACATTAGGAGAAGAAATCCGCACACATACGATGGAAAACTTGGATTATTACTTGCAGCAGCTCAGTGAACAAGTAGCAAAGCGCGGCGGGAATGTTTTTTTCGCGGAAACAGCGGAAGAAGCTAATGCATATATCCAAAACGTTGTAAAAAAGAAAAATGGGAAAAAGGTAGCGAAGTCCAAATCGATGGTATCGGAAGAAATTGGGCTGAACGAAGCTTTACAAAAAGCGGGTGCGGAGGTCGTCGAAACGGATTTGGGCGAATGGATTTTGCAACTTGATGAAGATCCGCCGTCACATATCGTCGCACCGGCTCTGCATAAAAACAGACAACAAATCCAGGAGACGTTTGAGGAAAAGAAAGGTTACACCAAATCAGATAAGGCAGAAGAGCTTGCTTTATTTGCCCGCGAACAATTGCGCAAAGAATTTTTAGCAGCGGATATTGGCATCACCGGATGTAACTTCGCTGTTGCTGAGTCTGGAACGGTGACACTTGTGACAAATGAGGGGAATGCCCGCATGGTTACCTCTTTACCTGATACGCAAATAACGGTCATGGGAATGGAACGTATTGTGCCAACATGGGAAGAGTTAGAAGTGCTTGTGAGCTTGCTGACGCGTTCTGCTGTTGGACAGAAGCTGACGAGTTATGTAACCTCAGTAACAGGTGCACGGCTGGAGGATGAAATCGACGGACCGGATGATTACCATTTGGTCATCGTTGATAATGGTCGGTCAAAAATACTTGGAACAGAATTTCAATCTGCGCTTCATTGTATTCGCTGTGCAGCGTGTATTAATGTTTGCCCGGTTTACCGGCATGTCGGTGGTCATGCATATGGATCTATTTATCCCGGCCCGATCGGCGCGGTTTTGACACCACTGCTTGATGGGTATGACGAACATAAGGAACTTCCGTATGCATCCACCTTATGCGGCGCATGTACGGAAGCTTGTCCGGTAAAGATTCCGCTCCACGAACAGTTAATTCGCCACCGGGAAATCATTGTGGAAAAGGAAAACATGGCACCAAAGGGAGAAAAACTTGCTATGAAAGGTTACGCCAAATGGGCTTCCACCCCTGCTGCTTATAAAATGAGCGCGAAAATGGCACGGACCGCCCTAAAACCATGGACAAGAAAGGAAACGATCACGAACGGACCAGGTCCATTAAAGGGCTGGACCGATGTACGAGATTTTCCTGCACCAAGTAAACAAAGCTTCAGGTCTTGGTTTAAGGAAAGACAGAAAGGTGGCAATGCATAATGGCGATTCAAAATAGAGACGCTTTCCTGGATAAATTGGCGGGAAGACTCGGACGCCCGCGCCGGACAGAAGGTGTACAGCGTCCGGACTGGAGCGTGCAGCCACAGCTTAGAACACGCCAAGGCTATACGAAGGATGCATTAGCGGAAGTTTTGGCGAAACAATGTGAAGCGATTCATACGGACGTAAAGCTGACGGATCGCTCCGGTTTGCCGCAAGTTTTAAAAGAAACGATTACCGCTTATCAGGCGAAAACCGTTATTACAGCGAAGGATGATCGCAATGAGCAGTACGGATTGCGGGAAATGTTTGAGGAACTTCGGGAGAAAGAAATGGAGGTTCATGAATGGGATCCCGCAATTGGAAAAGAAAATCAAGTAATTGCGGAACGCGCAGATATTGGGATTAATTTCAGTGACATCACGCTTGCCGAATCCGGGACGGTAACATTATTGAATCATAAACATAATGGCAGATCGATCAGTCTACTGCCGCAAAAATTTATAGCAATTATACCAAAAAGCACACTTGTGCCCCGCATTACGCAAGCAGCAAAACAGCTTCATGAAGCAAACGAACAAGGAAATGACGTCTCTTCCTGTGTCAGCTTCATATCAGGACCAAGTAATAGTGCAGATATTGAAATGAATCTAATCGTCGGTGTGCATGGTCCTGTGGAAGCTACTTATATTATTGTGGATGAATGATGTTGGGGATAGGATTGTTTTTCTGCTGAGGCAGAAAATGTTTGAAAATGAAAGTCGCGCAATAACACCGTCATCTCGCGCGGTAAGGCAGTTAGGTCGAGCGATAGGAAGAATTACTCGCGCAATAAAGTAAGAAAGTCGCGCAACACCAAGCCAAAGTCGAGCGACGCTCCTCCGTGTTATAAACTCTGGCGTAAAGCGGACGGAAGCATTAGATGGGGATCAATACCGTCATCAGGTGGAGCATATTTCAGAAGCCATTTTAAATGGCGATCCTCACCTTGATCATGACCTCGAAAATACACTAGCAAACATGCGGGCGCTTGATGCTTGTATGAAGTCCATGGACAGGGAGAAGAAAATCGTGCTGGACTAGTGCGGTGCACGTGCGGAAGATTAGACTTCCAAATAAGAGCGCCTCATCATGTCCGCGCTGGTGCTAAGTAATTAGGCCACCATGCTGCATTTCGAGCGAAAGAAAGCAGCTAGGATAAAACGCTATAAAACTGAATGAACCGCATGAAATCAAATTTTTACACCTTGATTTCATGCGGTTTTATTTATACCACCTGAAAATTTTTATAACACAGCTTCAATCGCAAGAGCAACGCCATCTTCTTCGTTCGTTGCGGTGACGTGGGAGCAGTATGCTTTGATTTCATCTACAGCATTTCCCATGGCAACGGCGCGGCCTGCCCGCTTCATCATAGAAATGTCATTGTAATTGTCACCGATCACCATGACATCTTCCATGGAGATTCCTTTGCTTTTAGCATATTGCTCAAGAGCGACTCCTTTTTGGGCGTTCACATGATTAATTTCTATGTTTCCAGGGCCGGAAGAGCTGACTGCAAGGCCTGGAAATTCCTGAAGCTTTTCTTTTGCCTTTCGTAATTTTTCATCATGGAAAGAAGCTGCGAGCACTTTGGAAATTTCACTGTGATGCTTCTGGAAAACTTCATCATAGGAAGGGACGGTGCGGATGAATCCTTGTTCCGCTCTTTTTAGGACTTCGCTTCGAATCTTATCTGCGGCAGGCGTACCTTTTTCTGCACCAGCGATAAGGAGAAACATATCGATTTGTCTTTCTAAATCTCGTGTATAAATATATTGATCAATAAACAATTCATATTCTAAGCCCGCTGCTTGTAAAATGGGAAGCATCTGTTTAAGATCATCTTCCATGAGGTATGTTGCTGAAATGATTTTCCCGGATTCATCTCTGACTTCCGCCCCGTTTAAACAGATAAATGGCGGGTTCAATCTTTGTTCGGTAACGATTTGATAGGCTTCTGGGAAATTTCTGCCTGTAGCGATGATCACCTCGATGCCATTTGCTTTTGCTTGCAGGATTGCTTCTTTATTTCTGATACGGATGGTGTGATCCCTTGATAGCAGTGTTCCATCCATGTCGATTGCAATTAAACGAGTCATGATGTGTAGCTCCTTTGCTAAGAAATGTAAATGATGCTTACAGTATATCGTATTTATTGACGAACATGCTACTAACTACTTTAAAAGAAGTATGTCCTTATTTCATAAAAATGTGTAAAAGGCAGGAAATCTGTTGACGTATGACGAATAGGGTTAGTACCGTATTTATAACGAGACATAATTTATTGCAGGAAGGACAGATAAACATGATGAAAACGGTAAATTTGCATGATGTGATTCGCGGGGAAAGTGCTCCTCCGGCATGTGATACAACAATGGGCGTGAAATTAATCGAAGCCAAGGATGGGTTTGCGAAGGGCGTTTGGACCATTGATGAAAAGTTCATCAATGGAAACGGTGTCATTATGGGCGGATTCGTGGCAGGAGCCGCTGATATTATGATGTCGTATGCGATTACTTCGCTACTGACAGAGGAGCAGGCTTTTGCATCGATTAATTTGCAAACGACATTTCACCGTCCGACATTTCCAGGGGATGTTGATATAGAAGTGAACGTTGATAAATTTGGCCGTACGGTTTCCTATTTAACAGCGGAGCTAAAACAACACGACAAACTTGTTGGTAGTGCCGTATCCTCGGTGATGATTACACCAAAGCCGTAGTGTTCACAAATTTATGCTAAATCGGGTAAAAATGACTGGTACATGCTATTTTCATGTAGTAGTCATTTTCATTTGGATCGAAAAACAACCCATTTTTCATTGGAGCGTGATTGTAGTACAATTTGTACAGACGATGTGAGGGATTTACGTTTATGCATGCAAGTATGACGTTTATTTTACATAATTATTGCGGACATCGGTTCATCGTAAAAGAAGGGAAAGTATGGGGCGGGAAATCAATTGCCGTTTTACTTGCCCAACGTTTGGTCATTCCCGTGACGTGACAAGGTATGTAGTAAGCAAGTAAGGAGAAGGGCAGACGTGGATACGTTTATTGTGAAAAAAGTTTTAAACAATAATGTGCTGATTGCGAAAGATCGAGCGGAAGAGGAAGTTGTTTTAATCGGAAAAGGGATCGGTTTTCATACGAAGAAAAATGCTTTCATTCATGAAGAGGATGTAGAGAAATTATTCGTACTGCGCAATCAAAGCGAACAGGAACATTATAAACGTTTGCTTCCTGATATGGATGAAAAAATATTGCAGGCGATCATCGATTCGCTGGACATCATTCGAAGAAAGTCCAATGTCTCTTTACATGAACAGGTGCATGTAGCGTTAACAGACCATCTGCTATTTGCGATCAACCGTCTCTTAAAAGGGATGGAAATGAAGAATCCTTTCCTGACTGAAACCAAAGCGCTATATCCCTTTGAATATGAAATTGCAGCGGAGGTTGTTGATTTTATCAATCAAACGCTGGATATTGATTTACCGGCAGGGGAAGTTGGATTTATCGCCTTGCATGTGCATAGCGCGATAACGCGTATGGGCGTTTCGGATATTAACAAATATGCCCGACTTGTTACCACTTTAGTCGGAACGATTGAAGCGGAACTTAGTATCAAGATCGATCCAGACAGCATTCATTATATACGTTTGATTCGACATATTCGTTATACGATTGATCGGGTAGTCAAGGATGAGCATGTCGACGAACCGGCGAAAATTGCAATCCTGTTGAAACAGGAATATCCAATATGCTATAATTTAGCTTGGAAGTTGATAAAAATCATGCAGCAAACATTAAAAAGGCCCGTGTATGATGCGGAAGCGGTTTATCTGACGATGCATCTTGTGCGGTTAACAAGTAAATATGAATAATACGTGTTACTGACGCGATCAGGCATGAGTAAAAGGATTGGACAATGGTATAGGTGCTCTATATCTGTTTTGTCGTGACCTTCTTACTCATGCCTTTTTTAATGTTTGACTACGATAGATAAAGGAGTAAAGAGCTATGTTTAAAAAAGCATTTGGCGAGCTGCAAAAAATCGGGAAAGCATTGATGCTTCCAGTTGCACTGCTTCCTGCGGCGGGACTTCTGCTTGGCTTTGGTAACGCTGCCCAGCAGGAAACCATGCTGGAATATCTTCCGTTCCTTGAGGCGGACTGGATTCAAATGGTTGCAATGGTCATGGAAGATGCTGGTGGTATTATTTTTGATAATCTGGCCCTTATTTTTGCGATCGGTGTTGCGATTGGACTAGCATCTGACGGGGCAGCGGGATTAGCTGCGATTGTTGGTTATTTAGTACTGAATCAGGTAATGAGTTCCTGGATAGGGGTAACGCCTGAGATGATTGAAGAAGATCCAAGTTTTGCGTCTGTGCTTGGGATCGATACACTCCAAACCGGTGTATTTGGCGGAATTATTGTCGGACTGATTGCTGCGTTTTGCTATAATCGCTATCATAATATTGAAATGCCGTCCTTTCTCGGTTTTTTTGCTGGAAAACGGTTTGTGCCGATTGTTACAGCGGCCGTGTCATTTGTTGCCGGAATTGTGCTGTTATTCATCTGGCCGCCCATTCAAGAGGCGATGAATGGTGCTTCCCACTGGCTGATTGAAGAAGGAACCTATATCGCAGCCTTTTTCTTTGGATTTATTAAGCGTTTGCTGATTCCATTTGGATTGCATCATATTTTCCATGCCCCATTCTGGTATGAATTTGGCTCCTACACATCCGAAGCAGGCAATCTGGTGCGGGGCGATATGTCCATTTTCTTTGCCCAGTTAAAAGACGGGGTAGAGATCACAGCGGGTAACTTTATGGCGGGAGAATTCCCGATTATGATGTTCGGACTGCCGGCTGCTGCTTTAGCAATGTATCACATGGCAAGGCCTGAAAAGAAAAAAGTGGTTGCAGGACTATTAGGTTCTGCTGCGCTAACATCCTTTTTAACTGGCATTACCGAACCACTTGAATTCTCATTCATGTTTATTTCCCCCTTATTATTCGCACTACATGCGATTCTAGATGGAACGGCCTTTGTTTTAATGGCATTCTTTGACGTGAATGTTGGTTATACTTTCTCAGGTGGGGCGATTGATTTCGTGTTGTTTGGTATCTTGCCAGGGAAAGAACCTTGGTGGATCACCATTATACTTGGGCTGATTTTTGCCGTGATTTACTATTTCATTTTCAGGTTCTTTATTAAGAAATTTAACTTAATGACACCTGGGCGTGAGGAAGATAAAGAAGAACAGGAAGAAGCGAAAGGGGAAACTGGAGACTTAGCATATAACGTCCTAGAAGCGATGGGCGGACAAGCAAACATTGCACATCTGGATGCATGTATTACACGTCTTCGCGTTTCCGTAAATTCCATCAAGCGTGTTGATAAAGAAGAGCTACAAAATCTTGGTGCTGCAGGGGTGCTAGAAGTTGGCGATAACATCCAAGCGATTTTCGGACCTCGATCAGAGACCATCAAAGGACAAATGCAGGATATTATGGCAGGAAAAACACCGCGCGTAGAAGAAGCGGTGGAGCCTGAACAAACGGAAAAGGAAAGTAAGGAAGCTGCATCAATAGAGACCTATGTTTCTCCACTGAAAGGGGAGATCGTACCAATTACAGAAGTTCCGGATCAAGTTTTTGCTGGTAAAATGATGGGAGACGGCTTTGCTATCAAACCTGAAGATGGAACGGTCTTATCCCCTGCAAACGGAAAAGTGATGAATATTTTCCCAACGAAGCATGCGATTGGTATTCAGTCAGATGGCGGAAAAGAAATCCTCATCCATGTTGGACTGGATACGGTACAGTTGAACGGGGAAGGTTTTCATATGCTTATTGAAGAAGGAGACCGTGTTGAAACCGGACAGCCTTTAATGGAAGCTGATCTAGCTTATATCGAAAAGAACGCGAAGTCTACCATCACGCCGATTGTCTTTACCAACTTAGCAGAAGGTGAAAAACTTATGTTAAACGAGGAAGCTGGCGTGTTTGAAGTGACGAAGGAATCGTAGACGTGGAATAGGACTTCATTGGCGGAATCATGGGCAGAAAATAAACTGCTCATGATTTGGTTTTTTTAGAAGGAAATACATAGTAAACTAGATAGTACAAGGAAACGTGTGAAAAGGAGAGAAGGATCATGATCAAAGATAAAATAACGCTCATTACTGGTGCCGCCAGCGGGATCGGATATGCTGTAGCAAGGGAATTTGCACGCGGCGGAGCTAAGGTTATTTTGACAGACAAGAATAAGGAGGATGTTCAAAAGGCCGCTCAAAAGTTGCGAGAAGAGGGTTGTGCTGCATGGGGTTTTCAATGTGATGTTACCAAGGAAGAAGAGATCAAACATACGATTGAAGATACGGTTGATCGGCTCGGCCGTTTAGATGTGTTGATTAATAACGCCGGTATGCAGCATGTAGCAAGTATCGAAGAATTTCCCAAGGAGACCTTTGAACAGCTGTTATCCATCATGCTTACAGCGCCATTTCTCGGGATTAAATATGCTTTTCCGTTTATGAAAAAACAAAAATTTGGCCGAATTATCAATATGGCATCCATTAATGGGGTCATCGGATTTCAGGGGAAAGCGGGATACAATAGTGCGAAACACGGAGTGATTGGACTGACAAAAGTTGCGGCCTTAGAAGGAGCAAACCACGGAATAACGGTGAATGCGCTTTGCCCTGGATATGTAGATACACCGCTCGTCCGAAATCAGATGGAGGACTTGGCCAGAAATCGAGGGGTTGAAGTAGAGAAAGTGCTGGAAGAAGTTATTTATCCACTTGTCCCGCAAAATCGTTTGATCGAGGTGGAGGAGATTGCGGATTATATGATGTTTTTAGCCAGTGCTAAGGCGAAGGGTGTTACTGGGCAAGCAGTGTTGCTGGATGGAGGGTATACGGCGCAGTAGTGGGGTGAAGCGCCGATACAAGGATGTGAGCGCTGCATACATGTCGCAAAACCGCTAAATGTTCCTACGCAAGCAGTTTATCGTAAATAGCAAAGCTTCCAAAACTTGCAGCCACTTCCCATCCTCCTTCGTGTTTTTTCTATGAAATTCTTCCAAAAGCACACACCTTGTGGAACAACCAATCATTCCATGCGAAATCCAACTGGTTCGAACATTATGACGATATAGATTTATCAACATGTTTTTTGTACGATAAACCTAAGGAGGAATTTGCATGCAGCGTTTAATGTGTAAAGGAAAAATTCATCGAGCTGTCGTGACAGAAGCTGATCTCGATTATGTAGGGAGTATTACGATCGATTCGAAACTCATGAAAGAGGCAAATATCAAGCCATATGAAATGGTTCAGATTACGAGCCTGCGAAATGCAACGAGATGGAAAACGTATGCATTGCCAGCTCCTGAGGGAACGGGGGAGATTTGCCTAAATGGTCCACCAGCACATCTGTTTTCGCCTGGTGATATTGTGATCATTCTAAGTTTAGCGCAAATGTCCGAGGAAGAAATTGAGACGTTACATCCGAGAGTTGTATTTGTGAATGAAAAAAATGAAATTACAACGGTAGAGGAACATGACTTACATTGGCCGGAAAGTTAGTCGGATGACATCCTGACGGAAATAAAAGTCGGAATATTAAGAGGATTTATAAGCTAGATAAGCTAGCAAGTCCCTTTCGCAGTAGCTTTTCCCTTTTGATGAAAGGATTATGAACAATCCCCAGAAGGAGTGTTTTGATGAAATTTTGGTTTAGCTGTAACAGCTGTAGGAAAAAACATCCCTTTCGTTTAACAGAAACCAAATGCGGGTGTGGCGGAACATTAATGGTGGAGTACGATCTTGAGAAAGTTAGCCAAACGTTGACAAAGGAAAGTTTAAAAAGCCGGGGCACGTCGATGTGGAGGTATAAAGAGCTTTTGCCTGTGGAGAGTGCGCACCATATCATTTCTTTAGGTGAAGGATGGACGCCGCTTGTTCGAATGAAAAGAGCGGAAAAAGCATTTCCGGTGAAAAAATTATGGGTGAAGCGAGAAGAACAAAATCCGACGGGCAGTTTTAAGGCAAGGGGTTTTTCTGCTGCGCTTTCGATTGCCAACGAATATGGAATAAAAAAGGTGGCCGTTAATTCCAATGGCAATGCGGCCTCTGCATTAGCAGCATATGCCAGTCACGCCGAAATGGGGGCGGATGTATTTGTCCCGAAAGACTGCCCAGGACTCATCGTGGAGGAGTGTGTGCAATACGGGGCTAACACCTATTTAGTTGACGGACTCATTCACAATGCAGGTAAGATCATTGCGGATGGCAGGCGAGAGCAGGGATGGCATAATGTCGGAACACTAAAGGAACCAGGCAGAGCAGAAGGAAAAAAGACAATGGGACTGGAGCTCGCGGAACAATTAGAATGGAACCTTCCAGACGTGATTGTTTATCCAACAGGCGGAGGCTCCGGGGTGATTGGTATGTGGAATGCGTTTAAACAATTAAAGCAGCTCGGTTTTATTGAAGGGGATCTTCCGCGCATGGTAAGTGTGCAAGAATCCGGCTGTCAGCCTGTTGTCGATACCTGTACTCGTGGGGGCGCATTCACCGCACAAAAGGATAATGTCATTTCCAGTCCAACCGGTATGCGTGTGCCAAGCCCGCCGGACGGGGAATTAATTGTTTCTATTCTATCGGAATCGGACGGTACGGCGGTTGCGGTTTCCAAAGATGAAATCAAGCAAGCGCAAACTTCTTTTGGTAAACAGGGGATCTCCTCGTCACCAGAAGGAGCGGCTACTTGGGCAGGTTTTACTCGCTTAATCGAGCAAGGATGGATTGGAAAAGAGGATGAAGTTGTTTTATTTAATACGTCGCACGCCATGAAATACTTGCCTTGGAAGCAGCATCACATTCCAATTATAAAAACCTACCAGGATTGGTTAAACATTCAATATGCTGTTTCATAGATAAGAAGCCAGAACTGCTGGGTCAGCGGTTCTGGCAATTTTTAGTGCGCCCAGCATGGGCTATAACTTGGTGGTGAAAGTCCACTACAGGCTTGGCAGTAGGAACTGTTAGCTGAAAGCAAGGGTGTCCAT
>NZ_JAGIKX010000044.1:0-20061 GCF_017874635.1 Virgibacillus alimentarius | reverse complement strand
AACATTATAACAAAGTACATGTATAGAATAAAATTAAACCGCCGTATACGGATCCGTAAGTACGGTGGTGTGAGAGGTCGGATAATCAATTAATGGTTATCCTCCTACTCGATGTGTGCGATTGTGGGATGCACGGAATGAATAACGTTAAGCGCTGATAAAAGTGATGAACCGCTGAATCCCATCTCCATTTTGTAAAAAGAATTTTGACCTAGGCGTGTTGGTATAATATAATTAGACTGTTAATGAAAAAGAGGTGACGGTATGTTAGAACGCTTACAATCATTGGAAGATCGTTATAACAAGCTAAACGAATTGCTTAGTGACCCGGACGTTATTAGTGATGTAAATAAATTACGAGAATATTCAAAGGAACAGTCTGATCTGGAAGATGTTGTTCAGGCTTATCGTGCGTATAAAAATGTAACGAATGAATTAAAAGATGCGAAAATGATGCTTGAGGATGACTTGGATGATGAGATGACCGAAATGGTTAAAATGGAAATTTCGGACTTATCAAGCCGCAGTGAAGAGCTTGAAGAGGAAATGAAAGTGCTCTTGCTTCCAAAAGATCCAAATGATGATAAAAACGTGATCATGGAAGTCCGCGGTGCTGCAGGTGGAGATGAAGCAGCATTATTTGCTGGAGACTTATACCGGATGTACTCCCGTTATGCAGAAAACCATGGCTGGAAAATCGAGGTAATTGAGGCGCATTCAACGGGTGTTGGCGGATATAAGGAAATTATTTTTATGATTAATGGAACGGGCGCATATTCCCAGCTGAAATATGAAAATGGTGCACACCGCGTGCAGCGTGTTCCTGAAACGGAATCCGGCGGAAGAGTCCATACATCAACAGCGACAGTAGCTGTTTTGCCTGAAGCAGAAGAGGTAGAGATTGATGTAAATGAAAATGACATCCGTGTAGATACATTTGCTTCCAGTGGTCCTGGCGGGCAAAGTGTGAATACAACGATGTCAGCTGTACGTCTTACGCATGAACCAACAGGGATTATCGTTTCATGTCAAGATGAAAAATCGCAAATTAAAAATAAAGAAAAAGCGATGAAGGTACTACGTGCGCGAATTTATGATAAATTCCAGCAGGAAGCACAAGCTGAATATGATGAAACCAGGAAATCCGCAGTAGGTACTGGAGATCGCTCTGAACGAATACGTACGTATAATTTTCCACAAAACCGTGTGACGGATCACCGAATTGGTTTAACAATTCAAAAGCTGGACCAAATTTTAGAAGGTAAGCTTGAAGCGTTTATTGATGCACTGCTTGTTGAAGAACAAACAAAAAAATTAGAGCAAATTGGAGAATAACTATATGAAAGCATCTACACAATTTGAAGTCCTGAAATGGGCTTCTCTTTTTTTAAAAGAACACCATCGTGAACCGAAAATTGCTGAGCTTCTGCTGCAACACCATATGCAGGTAAGTCGATCCAATTTTTATGCAACGATGCGCGAACCGGTACCACCAGTTATTATTCAAAAATTTAAGGCAGATATTCAAAAACATGCGCGTACCGGAGTTCCGATTCAACATCTAACTGGTTATGAAAGCTTTTACGGACATCATTTCCACGTAAATGAGCATGTGCTTATTCCCCGCCCCGAAACGGAAGAAATGGTCCAGCATACAATCCATGTAGCTAAGCAGCATTTCGCTCCTAACCATATAACCATCGTTGATATCGGAACTGGCAGCGGAGCGATTGCTTGCATCCTTGCTTTGGAATTACCAAGTGCTACGGTGTATGCTACGGATATATCGATTGAGGCGTTAACGGTAGCACAAACAAATGCAGAAAAACTGCAGGCAGAAGTGACTTTTTTGCACGGGGATTTTCTAGAGCCTATTTTAAGTAAGCACATTCATGCAGACATCATCGTTTCCAATCCGCCATACATTGCTAAAACAGAGGAAGTTCGTTTAACAGATACAGTAAAAAACTTTGATCCATCACTGGCTTTATTTGCAGATGAAGAAGGTTTAGCTGCTTACAGGCAAATCATAAACAACTTGCCGAAAGTAATAAAAAAAGATAGTACAGTAGTATTTGAAATTGGCTATGATCAGGGGGAAGTTGTCACATCACTTCTAAGAGCCGTCTTCCCTTATGTGCAAGCAGAAATCATCCAGGATATTAACGGGAAAGACCGCATTGTTTCAGCAAAATTGTCTGGATAACGCTTAAAAGAGAGGCCCTTCCTTTAAAATAAAATAAATTACTAGAATACTAGTTTAAAATCATGAAAACCCGACCATACTGACAAATAGATTAAGGGAAAAGGGGAATCACATGATGAAGAAACTAGTATTTTTTGTAATTATATTTATTATTCTATTTTTCTCAATGCCAATGATCGGAAAAGGGGAGGAAAATATACAGCAGGATGATTATCAGGTGATCCCTGATGAAGCAATTCGGCTTCGAATTTTGGCAAACAGCGATAGTGAAGCGGATCAAGCGTTAAAACGCGAGGTCCGAGATCGAGTCAACGAGGAAATCAGTAAATGGGTAGAGGATATTACGGATATTGATGAAGCACGTGAACGAATACAATCTAGAGTTCCTGAAATAGAAGCAATTGTAGCAGATGTTCTTGCTGATGAAAAGAAGGGTGAAAACTTTCAAGTGGAATATAGAAAAAATGTTACATTTCCCATGAAGATCTATGGTTCTTATTTATATCCAGCAGGGGAGTATGAAGCAGTATTAATCACATTAGGTAAAGGAGAAGGTGCAAATTGGTGGTGTGTTTTGTTTCCTCCATTATGCTTTTTGGATTTCTCCAGTGGAACAAGTGTAGCTGAAGCAAGTACAGACGATATAGAAGAAATAGAAGAGTTGCAAGAAACCGAAGAAGCGGATGTGGAAGTAAAATTTTTTCTATTTGAATGGTTTCGTTAGTCATAGTTTTTTTACTAGAGCATAGAATGGTAGAAATACAAGTGGAAAGCTAATTTATTATGAATGGGGATGATCACGATGAATTTAATTCGAGCAAGTCAGGCCTCCAAAAAACATGTAGAACACTTTGCAGACACGAACGATGGTATCGATAAAGAAAGTTTATATCAAGCTGGATATGTCGCTGTAGTGGATGAGAAAATTGAAGGGTGTTTTATTTTAGACCCTGTTGAGGAAGGGTTTTACTGGCTGAAGCAGCTCTATATTACGAGGGACAGAGCAAATCAATTACCCTTTTTACTGGAAGCAATTTTAACATTAGCAAAAGAACAGCAAGCAAAAGGGGTTTATGTGCACAGCCATCAACCTACTGTTGACATTATATTGGAAGCGTTGCAATTTCATCCGCAAAATGAAAACGCCCTTGTGGATAAGTATCCCGTAAATCAAGGAAACTGGTGGTCTTACCGGGTTTCTTCATAACATATGCACATTATCCACATGCGTCTGTGCATAACTTGTTAAAATCCTGTTAGTAAATAAACATATTTGGGGATATTGTGTAAAAGTGGTATTCTAAATCGTGATTATAAAAGGAAAAACATGCAAAAATCTGTGGATAACTCTACTGGTCTTTGCATGTTTTTCTTGTTATATGAGTAATTGTCGATTAAACTAGGTACAAGAAATGAGGGACCACGGATGAAGACAAACTATTGGAAGATAAATAATCATACATCAGCGAATGAACAGATATTGAAAGAGGCAGCAGCGCTTTTAAGCAAAGGCTCAATCGTTGCTTTTCCAACGGAAACAGTTTACGGGTTAGGGGCAGATGCGACAAGTGAAGAGGCTGTTTCAAAAATATTTCAGGCAAAAGGGCGGCCACAGGATAATCCTTTAATTGCTCATGTTGCAAGTCAGCAACAATTAAAGCAATTAGTGAGTGAACTTCCGCCGTTTGCTAAGCAATTAATGGACGTATTTTCCCCTGGGCCGTTAACCTATATTTTACCAAGTAATGGGACATGTGCAGCAAATGTGACAGCAGGGCTTTCTACGATTGCAGTACGGATACCGGACCATCCGGTAGCACAGCATTTATTAGGAAACTGCAATATTCCAATTGCAGCACCAAGTGCTAATTTATCTGGAAAGCCGAGCCCTACAACGGCTGACCATGTATGGGCTGATTTAAACGGAAAAATAGCCGGAATTATTGACGGAGGGCCAACTGGTGTTGGTGTTGAATCAACCGTTATTGATTGTACACAGGAGATTCCTATTATTCTCAGGCCAGGTGGGGTTACAAAGGAACAGATAAAAGATGTGGCGGGATCAGTGATGATGGATCCAGCTCTGGCTGGGGCAAAGGAGAAGGGACAACCAAAATCGCCAGGGATGAAATATAAACATTATGCTCCTGAGGTTCCGCTATGGCTGGTTGAGGGTGGCCCTGAAGCTATTCAGGCAATTGTCCGTCAAGAGCAACAGCACTCAAAGCAAATTGGTGTCCTGGCAGGTTCGCAAACAGCAAAGTTGATTACAGCAGATCAAGTGATTGCTCTTGGCGAAAATGCAGAAGAAGTTGCAATCCATTTATATGACGGCTTGCGTACCTTTAAAGATGGAGATGTTGATCTTATTTTATGTGAGGTTTTCTCTGAAGTGGGAATTGGCCAAGCGATTATGAATCGGCTAAAAAAAGCAGCTACAACCTATATAGGCAAATAATAATATACCTTTCATGGATCGCTGCCATATCATAATCCAAATCGGACAGGCATAAAATGAAATAGCATGACCGAGGAGGATGGAGATGGCAGAAGATCATGTAAGTGAAGTTGTCCCACTAGTAATTATGGCTATTGGACTTGGAATGGATGCATTTTCGGTCAGTTTAGGCATTGGAATGCAGTGGCTTCGTCTGAAACGAATCGCATGGATTGGGATTATTATTGGAATATTTCATGTAATCATGCCTTTTATAGGAATTGCTCTGGGCCAAGTGGTTTCCAATCAGATTGGTCATTATACACAATTTGTGGGTGGCCTTCTTCTGGCAGGAATTGGAGCGCAAATGTTTTTCTTTGCTTTTAACCATGAGGTGAAAAAAATTTCCCAACCGGTTGGTGCGGGTTTGATTTTTTTGGCTTTTACCGTAAGTATTGATAGCTTTTCAGTCGGTTTGAGCTTGGGTATCTCTGGCGTTAAAACAGCACTGACGTTATTTTTATTTGGCTCCATTAGCACCATCTTAACCTGGCTTGGTATGATGCTCGGAAGGAAGGTGAAAGGTGTACTAGGTGCTTATAGTGAACTTTTAGGCGGAAGTATCCTTTTTTCCTTTGGAATCTATCTTTTATTTGGTTAAATTTGAATAGATGATCAGGGAAGTTTTTTATTTTTTATAAAAAACTTCCCTTTTTTGGTTCTGACAATATACCTGTTATGTGGTATATTATGAGCAGAGGATTTAATACGGAGGGCCGAGAATGAAAATATTGTTTGTTTGTACGGGGAATACATGTCGAAGTCCGATGGCTGAGGCCTTAGTAAGGAAAAAGATGCCTGAAGCAGAGGTAAGGTCAGCCGGTATTTTTGCTGGGAACGACGGAAAGGCTAATCCGAAAGCAATAGCTTCTTTAAAGGATCATAACATTGATTTAGATCACCATTCTCATCCTGTGACACATAAGCTACTGAACTGGGCTGATCTGGTATTAACGATGACAACTGGACACAAGCAATCATTAATTCTCCAGCATCCAAATTTTCAGGATAAATATTTTACGCTAAAGGAATATGTTTCTGAAACGGATAAAAAAATATGGAATGAACTGAAACAGGCTTATGCAACCTATGAGGAAAAGCGGTCCAATTATATTCAGGAAAATCACCTTAAACTTGATAATTCCCAGCTTGATGCTAAACTTTCTGATTATTTAAAAGACGACTTGCAAAAAATTCAGCAATTAGAAGCGAATCTCATCAATTATGATGTGTCCGATCCGTTTGGGGGTAGCTTGAAAGATTATCAAGAGACGTTGGCGGAGCTTGATCGACATATCGAACGATTAATTAAAAAACTAAAATAAGTAGCCCAAGTTAAATGAGGAAGTATAGACAAACGATAGATTCCAACACAAGGAGCGATAAACATGAAAGTGATATTAACAGCGGACCATGCAGGCATGACAATTCGCAATGAAGTGAAAAAATTATTAGAGGAAAAAGGAATCGAGTATGAAGATGCAGGCTGTGACTGTGAAACATCCGTTGACTATCCCGACTATGCACTTCCAGCTGCAGAGCGTGTAGCTAAGGGAGAGTTTGACCGCGGTATATTTATTTGTGGTACAGGAATTGGAATGGCCATTACAGCAAATAAAGTACACGGGATTCGTTGTGCTTTAACACATGATGTCTATAGTGCAAAATTAACGCGGCAGCATAACGACTCCAATGTATTAGCAATGGGAGAGCGTGTCATCGGACCAGGCTTGGCACGGGAAATTGCAGAAACTTGGCTTGAGACAGAATTTGACGGTGGACGTCATGAAAGACGAATCGGAAAAATTACATCGTATGAAGGGGAATGAAATTCTGAACTTTAGTGGGGAGTGATTTCATGACAGATCTAAACCAGCAAGTAAAGGAAGATATGGATGCACTAACAGCGCAGTGGCTGCAGCATAATGATTTAAAAGCAGGAGATCTGGTTGTTGTTGGATGTTCAACAAGTGAAGTAATGGGAGAGCAAATCGGAACAGCTGGAAGTGAAGAAATAGCTGCTTCCATTTTTGAGTTTTTGCAGGATTTGAAAAAGCAAACAGGGGTACACTTCGCATTCCAATGCTGCGAACATTTGAATCGGGCGCTCGTGGTGGAAAGAGAAGCGATGAAAATAAACCAGTTAGAGGAAGTTACAGTTATTCCAGTTCCTAGTGCAGGTGGATCGATGGCATCTTATGCCTATAAAAAGATGAATAACCCGGTAGTAGTAGAGTCCGTTAAAGCAACAGCCGGCATCGACATTGGTGAAACAATGATTGGCATGCACTTAAAGCATGTAGCTGTACCATTTCGCTTCCAGCAGCGCTTTATTGGCAATGCTCGTGTCAACGGAGCAAAAACGCGGCCAAAATTAATTGGCGGAGAGCGAGCGACATATGAACGAAAAGAAGTTTATTCATAGCAAATAAACCAGCAGAGGTATCGTTTGTGCGCTAGTAGTTTTTTCTATCACAAAATGATATCCTCTAACATCCATCTTAACGTTTTATCAAAAAATTTTATATACATAATCAGGAGGTTTTACTCATGGAACACGTTAAACAAGCAGACAATGAATTATATGAAGCAATACAGGCGGAAAAAAAGCGTCAACAGGAAAAAATTGAATTGATCGCCTCTGAAAACTTTGTATCTGAAGCAGTAATGGAGGCAATGGGTTCTGTATTAACGAATAAGTATGCAGAAGGCTATCCAGGCAAAAGATATTATGGCGGGTGTGAGCATGTTGATGTGGCAGAGAATTTAGCGCGTGATCGTGCCAAAGAGCTTTTTGGTGCTGATCATGTAAACGTACAGCCGCATTCCGGTGCACAAGCGAATATGGCAGTGTATATGACTGTGTTGGAGCCAGGAGATACGGTTCTTGGGATGAACCTTAACCATGGCGGCCATTTAACACATGGAAGCCCGGTCAACTTTAGTGGATCACTCTATCATTTTGTTGATTATGGAGTGGAAAAAGAAACCGAACAACTTGACTATGATGCGGTACTTGCGAAGGCAAAAGAAGCAAAGCCAAAACTTATTGTGGCAGGTGCGAGTGCATACTCTCGTGAACTTGACTTTGCTAAATTCCGTGAAATTGCAGACGCTGTTGGAGCGTATTTATTGGTAGATATGGCCCATATTGCTGGACTGGTTGCAACAGGATTGCATCAAAGCCCGGTACCATACGCTGATTTTGTAACAACAACGACACATAAAACATTGCGCGGTCCGCGTGGTGGAATGATTTTATGTAAAGAAGCATATGCGAAAAAGATTGATAAGTCTGTGTTCCCTGGCATGCAAGGGGGTCCTTTAATGCATGTGATCGCTGCAAAGGCAACATCCTTTAAAGAAGCATTATCCGATGATTTTAAAACGTATACGAAGCAAATCATTCAAAATGCGAAAGTTTTAGGTGAAAAGCTTGTTGAAGGCGGAATTCGCATTGTCTCAGGCGGTACGGATAATCACCTACTGCTTTTAGATGTGAGTGCACTTGGTTTAACAGGTAAAGTAGCTGAAAAAGTACTGGATGATATTGGCATTACCACCAATAAAAACACAATTCCTTTTGATACAGAAAGTCCATTTATTACAAGCGGCGTTCGTATCGGAACTGCTGCAGTTACTTCCCGTGGATTCGGTGAGGGTGAAATGAAGGAGATCGCTGATATTATTTCACTTACACTAAAAAATCATGAAGATGAAGCAGTCTTAAGGGAGTCTGCAGAACGTGTGCGAGCATTGACAAGCAAATCACCATTGTATGCTTAATTGGAAGATCCAGCCCGTTAGCAGGGGAATTAATGAGGGAAGGATCCCGTTTGGGGTGTAAATAAGAAAAAACCAAGCAAGTCACATAAGATGTAGCATGAAAATGCTTAAGTAAAATAGCAGGATAAATTTGTAAAAAAATTTTCCTGCTATTTTTTGGTGTGTCTAGGCGATGCGTGTCGAATCCTGGTCGATTAGCAAGAAAAAGGTCCTTCACTTGATTATTTCAATACATAAATAGAGCTAGAATGTACCATTGAAGTGAGGGATTCTTTTTGCTTGTGAAAAAATTTTGAATCAGACAACTTTTTGACAATGTTCGCGCGAAACTTGAAAGGAACCTTTTTTTTCTGTACAATCTTAGGGATGTTATTAATCTGAAGGAGTGAGCAGCAAATGGGAAAAGTTTTCGTACTAGATCATCCATTAATTCAACATAAAATTACGTACATACGAGATAAAAACACGGGGACGAAGGAATTTCGTGAACTTGTGGACGAAGTAGCTATGTTAATGGCCTTTGAAATCACCCGGAACCTCCCGCTACAGGAAAAGACAATCGAAACTCCAGTAATGGAAGCAAAGGCACAAGTATTAGCAGGTAAGAAAATTGGCTTAATCCCAATTCTCCGTGCCGGTTTAGGGATGGTCGATGGGATGTTAAACTTACTTCCAGCTGCGCGTGTCGGACATGTTGGCTTGTACCGTGATCCTGAATCCTTGCAACCAGTAGAATATTATATTAAATTACCATCAGATATATCAGAGCGTGAATTGATTGTGTTAGATCCAATGCTAGCAACAGGTGGGTCTGCAAATGACGCGATCTATTCGTTAAAAAAACGCGGAGCAAAACATATTCGCTTAATGTGCTTGATTGCTGCTCCTGAGGGCGTAGAGCTCGTGAAAGAAAACCATCCTGATGTGGATATCTACCTAGGTGCACTAGATGAAAAGCTAGATGAAAAAGGATATATCATACCGGGTCTTGGAGATGCAGGAGACCGTTTATTCGGCACAAAATAAAAGATATAAGAAGGATTCAGCTCAAAAATGGGCTGGATCTTTTTTGTTTGCGAAACGACGGGGTGTGGATCGTTGAAAACGAGAGATATATCAACCGGACCGGTGGAGATATCAACTGGATAGAAGATATATCGACCGGACCGGTGGAGGCATCAACCGGATAGAAGATATATCGACCGGACCGGAGGAGATATCAACGGGATAGAAGAAGTATCGACCGGACCGGTGGAGGCATCAACCGGATAGAAGATATATCGACTGGACCGGTGGAGGCATCAACTGGATAGAAGATATATCGACCGGACCGGAGGAGATATCAACCGGATAGAAGATATATCGACCGGACCGGTGGAGATATCAACCGGATAGAAGATATATCGACCGGACCGGAGGAGATATCAACCGGATAGAAGAAGTATCGACCGGACCGGTGGAGATATCAACCGGATAGAAGAAGTATCGACTGGACCGGAGGAGATATCAACCGGATAGAAGATATATCGACCGGACCGGTGGAGAAGCGTGAGTCATTTGGTGTGAGCAAAAACATTCGAATTTTATCATTTCCGTGCATGTTTTTCCTGTTTTTTCAAAGGATAAAAAGAAAAAGGAGTCTTACCTGATGCGGTACCTTATCTTTCTTTTAGCTTCCATTTTTGTGTTCACTTCCTGGCCAGCATATGCATATTCATTTGATAACGATCTGCCCCCGATTGATGTTGAAATAAAGGAGGATCCTCATAAGAAACATGATCAGGATAAAGAGGATGAGAAAGTATCGATTATTGTTGAAGTGAAAGGGGATCCAAAAAAACACAAAAAATATCTTGAAATTCACCATCCTTTTGTAGAAGTAGTAGCTACATATGACAAATTATTTCATGGGCTCGCATTAAAAGCGAAGCCTGAACGATTGGAAAAAATGAAATCACTGGAATTTATTAAAGCGATCCATCCAGTTCGCACGTATGAGGCAGTTGCCCAGTCTCCAGTGAAAAAGGATAAAAATCCAAATGCAGTTATACCATCGCAGATAAATACAACAAACTACACCGGGAAAGGGGTTAAAGTCGGAGTTGTTGATACGGGAATTGATTATGAGCATCCAGACTTGAAATCAAATTATTCAGGTGGATATGATCTGGTTGATCTTGATAAGGATCCGATGGAGACTGAGGAAGATGAGGGAATGCCTACGTTGCATGGAACACATGTGGCAGGTATTATCGCTGCTGATGGGGATTTACAAGGAGTTGCACCTGACGCTGAAATTTATGCGTACCGTGCCCTCGGTCCGGGAGGGAGAGGAACTTCTGTACAGGTTATTGCTGCATTGGAACAAGCAGTGGAAGATGGGATGGATGTCGTCAATCTTTCCTTGGGAAATAGTGTGAATGGACCGGATTACCCAACAAGCATCGCTGTTAACCGTGCAGTCGAACATGGCACCTCTGTTGTCACTGCGAATGGGAATGATGGTCCCAAGAAATGGACAGTGGGCTCACCAGCGACTGCCACAAAGGCACTTGCAGTCGGAGCATCAACAAGACCACAGCGTATTCCTTTTTTATATGAACCGAAGGAAGAGAAAGCAATCCCGCTCGTTACGATGATGGGGGCTAAAGATTGGACATTTGAAAAATCACTTCCAATAGTAGACGCTGAAGATCCAAAAGCAAACGTAGCAGGGAAAATTGCAATAATTGAAAGAGGGAAAATTCCTTTTCAGGAGTTGGCAATAGAAATGCAAGAGCAAGGAGCGGAAGCGTTATTAATTGTGAACAATGAAAAAGGAATGTTTCAAGGGGTCATTGAAAACAAAGAAGACATCGAGATCCCCGTTGCATCGATTTCAAAAGAAGATGGAAATTGGCTTAGAAAACAAATGAATGGTAAATCCTTGCACATCGATACAGCCTATCAAGAAACAAAAACAGATATCGCTCTATTTAGCTCGCGAGGTCCGGTCACGATCAACTGGGATATTAAACCAGATATTGTGGCTCCAGGGGCAAATATTTTGAGTACGGTACCCGACGGATATCAGGAATTACAAGGAACAAGTATGGCAGCACCTCATGTTGCTGGAGCGCTAGCATTGATGAAAGAAGCACGTCCAAATTGGTCACATGCGCAGATTGTTGGCGCCTTGAAAACAACAGCTGTACCTATTCAAAATGAAAAGAAACATAATTATGATCCAATTGTTCAAGGGACAGGGGATATACAAGTAGAGCGAGCGATAGCTACAAAAACGATCATTCATGATCCGTTAATATCTTTTGGCAAAATAAAGCCATACAAAGAGACAAACAGCATGAAACTGACAATTGAAAATACGACCAACAAGAAACAAACCTATACCTTTGATATTCCAAAAAAACAAAAAGGATTAACATGGAACCTACCGCAAACATTCACGTTAAATAAAAAGGAAAAAAAGGAAATCCCGATTGAATTAAGTGTCACCTCCCCTGAATTAAAAAAAGGAGTACATCAGGGCTGGATCACCCTTCACCAAAAGGATGAGACGTTTCAACTGCCTTATTTATTTGTAAATGAAACGGCAGATTACCCGAAGGCAATGGGCTTTGAATTGTCGCTTAAAACCTTTTCAGATGACACCTATATTTACCGGCTTTACCTTACAGAGGATGCTAAAAATATAGAAGTTAATTTATATAATCCCGACACATTGATGCATGAACGGACCTTGTTGGAAGAGGAAGATTTATCTAAAGGGATGAATGAAGGGAAGCTTAAGAAAACCAAAGCGAGTAAACCTGGGCGCTATCTCGCGTTAATCACCGTACAGTTAGAGGACGGGACCTATGAATCGCAAGCGGTAGAGTTATTTATCGAATAAAGGCCGAACTCCGTTTACGATTCCTGGGTGATTCAGCGAACAATCAGTGGGAGGAAAGAAACCTGCTGATTGTTCGCTCCTCCTTTACGAAAGTCAGGGAAAATTTACATATAAAGTTCACAAAAATGTCACCCATTCGTCTTATTCTTTTTTGTATAATATGGGAGATGATGATTTGAAAAGGGAAGAAATAATTCATCGTCTTTTCGACATAAAATTCCATACAATGATTGTGTTACTAAATTCTTCTTTCCCGCACGAACCATTGACATTAAGATATGGTTATTGTAAACTGTTTGAGGGCAGGATGATAAGGGTTTCATTATAATGCAATTTTTGTGCTTTTTCTCAAAAAGATGACATAGTGGGATTTTTTGCAACATACATAGTGACATACTCGAATCGCTGTAATGAGATACCTTTTATAATGAAAGACCTATATGAAACTGCTTCATTCAAACAGCATTCGAAAGCTCACTGGAAAAGAGTAATATCATGGGACAATATGAGATGATGATGGCCCGTCAGCGGAAGTGGATGTTTTATCTGCTTGCAGTGTTAGTAATGGGAGCAGGATTTACACCATATGTACGCATTTTTTTAGGGCTATTACTGGGAAGTGTCATAAGTTTTTACAACTTATATCTCTTACAAAAGAAAATAAATGATTTCGCAGAAGCTGTCGCAAAGAAAGCATCTGCAAAAGGTCTAGGGACCATTTCACGATTTGCAGCAGCAGCAGTAGCGATTATCATTGCCCTTCGTTTTGAGGAATATTTCAGCATCATTGCTGTGATCATTGGTTTAATGACTTCCTATCTTGTCATTATGATAGATTTTTTTGTGTTTAGGAATAAACAATAATGCATGAAAAGGGGTGAATAATGTGGATCATGGAGCACCGATCGTTGAGGATGTACTTGGAATATCCTGGCTTGATTTTAATTTATCAAACGTCCTCATGATTATTGTCACATCATTAATTGTCTTCATTTTATGTGTGTTGGGCGCACGGAATTTGCAAATGAAACCAAAAGGTGCCCAGAATTTTATGGAGTGGATCCTTGATTTTATAAAAGGGATCATTAATGACACCATGGATTGGAAAACCGGAAAGATCTTTCTGCCATTAGCATTAACACTTTTTACATATATTCTCGTGGGAAATATGCTTGGTGTTATTACAAATGGTGTTGTGGGCGGAGATGTATGGTGGAAATCACCTACAGCAGACCCTGGAATCACACTTACGCTTGCAGTAATGGTTATTGTGCTGTCACACTTCTATGGAATTAAACTTCGTGGCGGAAAAGAATATGTAAAAGATTATTTCAGGCCATTACCTTTTCTATTTCCAATTAAAATTGTCGAAGAATTTGCAAACACGTTAACATTAGGTTTGCGTCTATTTGGTAACTTATACGCTGGTGAGGTATTACTATCCTTATTGGTAGGTTTAACAACTTCTGGAGTACTCAGCTTTATAGGCGGAGCGATTCCGTTCTTAGCTTGGCAAGGATTTAGTGTATTCATCGGGGGAATCCAGGCATTTATCTTTACAATGCTGTCAATGGTTTATATTTCTCACAAAGCAAGTGACGAACATTAGAATGATTAATTAACCCGTTTTAATAAAAACTATTAAAGCAGGAAATTATTTTAAAAATTATAACTATATTGAGGAGGATTTATATTATGGGAGCTTTAGCAGCTGCAATTGCAGTAGGATTAGGTGCATTAGGTGCTGGTGTTGGTAACGGATTAATCGTAAGTCGTACAGTTGAGGGGATTGCTCGTCAGCCAGAATTAAGAGGTCAACTACAAACTACGATGTTTATTGGTGTTGGTTTGGTTGAGGCAATGCCGATTATCGCGGTAGTTATCGCATTAATTGTTATGTAACTGAATAAAAAGCAGAATGGCGAAGGCTATCTTCAAGTAGAAACTTCGCCCTTGTTTATGCCCTAGGTTAATTTGTAACAAATGAGTTAAAAATTAATAGAGAAATAGGATTCATTTTTTGGATGGAAGGAGTGAACGATGTGCAAACATTCACCGGATTTTCAACAGTTTATGCATCAATCGGTGGCCTTTATGTAGGAGACATGCTCGTACAGCTATTCTTTTTCCTTGTACTACTCCTTTTAGTGCGTAAATTCGCATGGGGCCCTGTGATGAATATGATGAAGAAACGTGAAGACTATGTGGTAAGTGAGATCGAAGCAGCAGAAAAAAGCCGCAAGGAAGCTGAAGTTGCTTCAAAAGAAGCCCAGGAGCGTTTGAAACAAACGAAACAAGAAGCTCAAAAGATAATTGAAGATGCTAAAAGTTCTGGTGTCAGACAGGAAGAAGAAATTATCATTGCTGCTCGTCAGGAAGCAGATCGAATTAAAGAAGCAGCACAGGCCGATATTCAAAATGAAAAAGAAAAAGCGTTACAAGCATTACAAGATAAAGTTGCCTCACTATCTGTTCTTATTGCCAGCAAAGTGATTGAAAAAGAAATTAGTGCACAAGATCAGGAAAACTTGATCAATGAATACATTAAAGAGGTAGGAGAAGAGCGATGAGTGATGCAGTAGTTGCTAAACGTTATGCAGAAGCTCTTTTTCAACTAGGTAAAGAAAAGGCAAATTTAGATCAATTAGTTGAGGAACTACAAGTAGTTCGTGAAGTATTTCAAACAAACCAGAAGCTATATACATTCTTGGAACATCCACGTATTAGCATCGTAACAAAGAAGCAATTCCTTGATGAAGCATTTAAAGGGTTGGGACAAGATGTCGTCAATACAATTAAATTATTGGTTGAACGTCATCGATCTGTACTCACACCTTCCATTATTTCTCATTTTATGCAAATGGTGAATGATGCAAAAGGAATAAATGAAGCGGTTGTTTACTCTGTCAAGGCATTATCCGATGCCGAGAAAGAACAACTTGAAAAAAGCTTAGCAAAACGTTTGAATACAAAGTCTGTGAAACTTGAAAATAAAGTAGACCCTTCAGTGGTCGGCGGACTTAAAATACGTATTGGAAATACAATACTTGATGGTACCATCAATGGAAAACTACGACGCATAAAGCGTGATATTATAACAGCAAACAGATGATGATAGGGGTGAAATGGTATGAGCATCAAAGCTGAAGAAATCAGTTCACTGATTAAACAGCAAATAGAAAATTTCGATTCAGATATTGAAGTCAGCGATGTCGGAACAGTTATTGAAATTGGTGACGGGATTGCACGTGCTCATGGTCTTGATAATGTCATGGCTGGTGAGCTTGTTGAATTTGCGAACGGTGTTATGGGCTTAGCACAGAACCTTGAAGAAAGCAACGTAGGTATCGTTATACTAGGACCTTACACGGAGATAAAAGAAGGCGATGAAGTTCGTCGTACAGGCCGTATTATGCAAGTACCAGTAGGAGAGGAATTACTTGGACGCGTTGTTAACCCGCTAGGTCAACCAATTGACGGGAAAGGACCAGTTAATACAACGAAAACTCGTCCAATTGAATCAGATGCTCCAGGAGTAATGGATCGTAAATCAGTTGATGAGCCATTACAAACAGGTATTAAAGCGATCGACGCACTTGTTCCAATTGGGCGTGGACAGCGTGAACTTATTATCGGAGACCGTCAAACAGGTAAAACAACGGTTGCGGTTGATACCATTATTAACCAAAAAGATCAAGATATGATTTGTATCTATGTAGCAATTGGACAGAAAGACTCTACTGTAAGAAGTACAGTTGAAACGTTCCGACGTTATGGTGCACTAGATAATACAATTGTAGTATCTGCAGGTGCATCTGAACCAGCTCCACTGCTATACCTAGCACCATATGCTGGTGTATCGATGGGTGAAGAATTTATGTACAATGGCAAGCATGTGCTTGTTGTATATGATGACTTATCCAAGCAGGCAGTAGCTTATCGTGAACTTTCTCTGTTATTACGCCGCCCGCCTGGTCGTGAGGCATTTCCAGGTGATGTTTTCTACCTGCACTCACGTCTATTAGAGCGCGCAGCGAAGTTAAATGATGATTTAGGAGGCGGGTCTCTGACCGCACTTCCGTTTGTTGAAACACAAGCAGGAGATATTTCAGCTTATATTCCAACAAACGTTATATCCATCACGGATGGACAAATCTTCTTGCAATCAGATCTATTTTTCTCAGGTGTACGTCCTGCGATCAACGCTGGATTATCCGTATCACGTGTTGGTGGTTCGGCACAAATTAAAGCGATGAAGAAAGTGGCAGGTACATTGCGTCTGGACCTAGCATCATTCCGTGAGTTGGAAGCATTTGCTCAGTTTGGGTCTGATTTGGATAAATCAACACAGGCAAAACTGAACCGTGGTGAGCGTACAGTTGAGGTACTAAAACAAGGCTTGCATAAACCATTAGTAGTAGAGAAGCAAGTAATGATCATCTATGCGCTTACGAAAGGTCATTTAGACGATATCCCTGTTGAGGATATTACACGATTTGAAGAGGAATTCCATGTATGGCTAGATGAAAATCGTAAAGATCTGCTCGCTTCTATCCGCGATACTGGACAACTTCCAGAAGCAGAATTAATGGACGGCGCAGTAACTGAATTTAAAAAGGTATTCTTACCTTCTGAAAAATAAGTAGCACAACGATTATTAGGAGAGATGTATGCACACATAGACAAAAAGAAGGCGACTTCATTTTGTCTGTGTACTTCTCATCATGACACGATATACTTGAATGTGAAAAAAGATTAGGAAACAGGCAACCTTTTATAAGAAAGGGTGGTGAAAAGCTTGGCATCACTTAGAGATATTAAAGGTCGTATTGAATCGACTGAGAAAACAAAGAAAATCACAAAAGCAATGGAGATGGTTTCTGCTTCCAAAATGGGAAGAGCGGAACAAAATGCAAAAGGCTTTGTTCCATACAGTGAAAAATTAAAGGAAGTAGTATCGAGTATTGCGCAAAGTAATACAGATGTTTCTCATCCGATGTTACAAAAACGAGATGTGAAAAAGACCGGATACTTTGTCATTACTTCTGACCGTGGACTAGCTGGTGCATATAATGGAAATGTTTTAAGACATTTTCATCAGACCATTCAGAAACGACATCAATCTGCAGATGAATATACCGTTATTGTTGTTGGAAGGGTCGGCTATGAATTTTGTAAGAAGCGAAATCTGCCGATCGCAAAAAGCATATTAGGCGTGGCTGATCAACCAGATTTTGCTGATATTAAAGAACTGGCTTCAGAAACAGTACAGATGTACAGTGATGAAGAAATAGATGAGCTTTATATCTTTTATAATCATTATGTTAGTGCCATTTCTCAAAAAGTGACAACAACACAGTTATTGCCAATAACAAACATACAGAGCGGGTCAGGAGTAGCTACGCAGTATGAATATGAACCAAACCAAGAACAGATTTTAGAAGTTCTTTTACCACAATATGCTGAAAGCCTTATTTACGGCGCATTGCTTGATGGGAAAGCGAGTGAACACGCAGCAAGGATGACAGCAATGAAGAGTGCATCTGATAATGCAGAAGAACTTATTGATGACTTATCATTGTCTTATAACCGTGCGCGCCAAGCAGCTATCACGCAAGAAATCACAGAAATTATTGGTGGAGTAGCTGCACTTGAATAGCTCCTCCCAAGCAGTTCGAAAGTTAGTTAGGAGGGAAATCAATGAATAAAGGACATATAACCCAAGTCATGGGGCCCGTCGTTGACGTGAAATTTGATGACGATAAGCTTCCTGATATATATAATGCTTTAACTGTCCAAGTTCCTACCAATGAGGAATCCGGGGAAACAGTTAAACTTACATTAGAAGTAGCATTGCACCTTGGGGATCACTCCGTGCGTACTATTGCTATGTCCTCAACAGACGGTGTTAAAAGAGGAATGGAAGTAATTGATACGGAAGGTGCAATTTCAGTACCAGTTGGTGAAATAACTTTAGGTCGTGTATTTAACGTGCTAGGTGACAAAATTGACCTTGACGGAGATCTTCCTGCTGATACACGTAAGGACCCAATCCACCGTGAATCACCAGTATTTGAAGACCTTACAACAGATACAGAAATTTTGGAAACAGGTATTAAAGTTGTTGATTTATTAGCACCTTATATTAAAGGTGGTAAAATTGGTTTATTTGGTGGTGCCGGTGTTGGTAAAACGGTATTAATCCAAGAGCTTATTAATAACATCGCTCAAGAGCACGGCGGTATCTCCGTATTTGCCGGTGTAGGTGAGCGTACACGTGAAGGTAATGACCTTTACTATGAAATGAAAGATTCAGGCGTTATTACAAAAACTGCTATGGTATTTGGACAAATGAACGAGCCTCCTGGTGCACGTATGCGTGTTGCACTTACAGGGCTTACAATGGCTGAATATTTCCGTGATGAACAAGGACAAGACGTGCTGTTCTTTATCGATAACATTTTCCGCTTTACACAGGCAGGTTCTGAGGTTTCGGCACTACTAGGACGAATGCCTTCAGCGGTTGGTTACCAGCCAACACTATCAACAGAAATGGGACAATTGCAAGAACGTATTACGTCCACAAATAAAGGTTCTGTAACGTCCATTCAGGCAATTTATGTTCCTGCGGATGACTACACAGACCCTGCACCAGCAACAACCTTTGCTCACTTGGATGCAACAACAAACCTTGATCGTGGGTTATCTGAACAAGGTATCTATCCAGCGGTGGACCCATTAGCATCCACTTCACGAGCACTTGACCCAGAAGTTGTAGGTGAAGAGCATTATGAAGTTGCTCAAGGTGTGCAACGTACACTACAAAAATATAGAGAACTACAAGATATTATTGCAATCTTAGGGATGGACGAGTTGAGTGATGAGGATAAATTAGTTGTATCCCGTGCACGTCGTATTCAATTCTTCTTATCACAAAACTTCCACGTTGCAGAGCAGTTCACGGGACAAAAAGGTTCGTATGTACCTGTAAGTGAAACTGTAAAAGGATTTAAGGAAATCTTAGACGGAAAACATGATGATCTTCCAGAAGATGCATTCCGCCTTGTAGGACGCATTGAAGAAGTAGTTGAAAAAGCGAAAGGCATGGAATAAATGAAGCATAGGGCATGGCAAAGATGCTATGGCTCACTTCATACCAATCAAAGGAGGGGTTACATTGAAAACACTAACTGTGAGTGTTGTTACTCCTGATGGTCCAGTTTTAGAAGATGACTTTGATATGGTTTGCTGTAAATCAGAAAATGGAGAACTTGGTGTTTTACCAGGTCATATTCCATTAGTTGCACCATTATCAATCAGTGCAGTACGATTAAAACGAGAAAATGACGTGACGCTTTTAGCTGTAAATGGTGGTTTCTTAGAAGTACAACCAGAAAAGATTACCATTCTTGCTCAATCTGCAGAGAAACCATCAGATATCGATGTTGAACGTGCGAAAAAGGCAGAAGAACGAGCAAAACAACGTCTACAGTCTAAACAAGACAACGTTGACTTCCACAGGGCAGAATTAGCACTCAAAAGAGCACTAAATCGTATAAATGTTACGCAATAAAATGAAATAAAAAAGAGGCTGGGACAAAACTCGGCTAAATAGCGAAAAAAGAATTCAGTAGATACTGGATTCTTTTTTGCTTTGGTTTTAAAATGATTAATTATTCT
>NZ_JAGIKX010000043.1:0-20495 GCF_017874635.1 Virgibacillus alimentarius | reverse complement strand
GTGAAGGGTAACGGAGTTACGCTCAAAGTGTTATTAGGTAGATTGAAAATAATTAATAAGAAAATATTTAAGACTAAACATATTATACGAGGGGGCATAAGTATGAAAAGGCAAATAAAGGGTTTGTTGTACACATATATTACCGACGCTAAACATTCATTAAGTATATTTTGGACTATTTTGCTTAGTACATTGTTTATTACTTTAATGATCGCTTATTTTTTACCAAATGCAGATAATACAAAAATGTATTTTGTATTATCATTTCCCATTTATATTTATTGTTCGATTTTTGGTTTTATCGCAGTAAAAGAAAGCATTCCTTTTTCGATCAAAGTAGGTGCAACAAGGAAAAATATCTTTTTAAGTATAGGAATCTTTTTTATCATTTTAGCATTTTTAAAAGCGGTATTAACTAGTACATTACAAACCATACTTGAAACGATAACAGAAACGTTTGGAATCAAAACATATCAATTAATGCACCCAGCTGAACTACTTTCGAATACATGGTTAACACGTGTAATCATCGATGCTTCCGTTATGTTCTTCTTATTATCTATTATGTTTTTGATCGGTTTGGTCTTTTATAGGTATGGATTATTAGGAGGAGGAAGTGGAGTTGGTATCTTTGTTATCATTTTGTTATTAGGCTTTGCCCAAGGTTGGCTTACCGACTTTTTCATGAATTTATATCAATCATTCGACCTGACATTTTTTTATGAAGTATTATTAGTAGGGATTGTATTGTATGGCATAACTTGGTTTATGTTAAGAAAAATAACAACTGTAAAGGTAAAATAATAGAAAGAGGATCTAAATATGAAAAAACCGAAGCGATCAGCTCCGGTTTTCTCTTTGCGTAAATTGATGATATACGCGGTCAGCTTGTTTAAATTCCTTTTGATAAAGTACTTCTTGTGTTTTCTTTAAAAATTTTTCTGGCTGGTTCCCTTTTGAATTATTTCGCATCATAGCATCCCTCGCTTATAAAATAGGATTGCCTTCTTCGTTATAAATATACATTTATCTGTTAATATCCTGGAGAGCTTCTTTTAAATAAGGGAAAGCAAATTGAAAATTGCTGTCTTTAGCTTTCTTTGGCAGTACATATTGCCCTTTTGCAATTAATTGACTCATTTCACCAACTGCAACGCGGACGAAAGGATAGGGAACAGGTAGCCAGTATGGGCGTTTTAAAATATTTGCCATTATTTTTATAAAATCCTTATTTCTCTTTGGATGTGGTGCTGTGATGTTTACAGGGCCTTCTACATGGTTGTTAAATAAACAGAAGAGGATTAAGTTAACGGCATCTTCCAAATGAACCCATGAAAGCCACTGCTCCCCATTACCAATTTTTCCGCCGGCAAAAAGTTTCACAGGGAGCTGCATATATGGGAGGGCACCTTCTTTTCCTAAAATAACACCAAATCTTGTAAAGACTGTTCGGATGTCCATTTCTCTTGCTTGTTTTGCCACTTTTTCCCATTCCATTACCACTTTGGCCAAAAAATCTTTACCAGGCTTCATTGTTGCTTCTGTGAAAATGAGGTCCTCTGAAAAGCCATAAAACCCGACAGCAGAACCACTGATCAATACATCAGGTTTTTTATGTAATTTCTTTATGATATCAAGCACTTTTTGTGTGGTATCAATTCTGCTTTTAAAAATGGCATCTTTTTTTCGTTTTGACCAATAGCCAAACAGTGATTCTCCGGCAAGATTTACAACGCCATGAATAACAGGAAGCTCTTCTGCGGGATAATTATAACTGATATAGGTAGTATTCGATGTGTTTTTATAGTTTTCAGGGGATCTTGTAAGTATATAAGTGTTATGATTTTTTTGATGAAGTGCCTTGGTAAGCTCTCTGCCAACAAAGCCAGTGCCACCAGTTATTAATATATTCAATGATACAACCACCTTTCTCAAGTAGCGTGCTTTTAAATATAGTATACGTAATAATGGACGATTCTTACAGCGATAAAGAAACGCTTTTCATGTTAATATAAGAAGAAGAGGTGTTTAAAGAATGGTGAAAATTTCACGGATCACAACGCAAAAAAAAAGTAAAACTCGTTATAACATCTTTTTAAATGATGGAGATAGTGAAAAATACGGATTTAGTGTAGATGAAGCCGTCTTAATTAAATATAGACTTCGCAAAGATCTTGACTTAGAAGCGTCAATCATTAATGAGCTCATTCAGGAAGATACGATACATAAAACATATACCCAAGTTATTCATTTTTTAAGCTACCGAATGAGGACAGAGAAAGAAATTTACGATTATTTAAGTAAAAAAGAGGTTGATCCTGCGCATATAAAGCAAATTATTGATAAGTTAATAAAGGAAAAGCTTATCGATGATAAACAATTTGCTGAATCCTTTGTTCGTACAAGAATTCAAACAACGAACAAAGGCCCAATGCTTGTAAAAAGAGAATTGATCCAAAAGGGTGTTTTAAATACGATAGCTAGTCAGTCCATCAGAGCATATACTTATGAAATTCAACATGAAAAAGCATATAAACTAGCAGAGAAAAAACGAAAACAAGTCAAAAAAAATTCTCTTCGTAAACAAGTTGAACAAATACAAGCGATCCTTATGCAAAAAGGTTTCACACAAGAAATAGTACAAGATATCATAGCACTTATAAAAAATGATGAAGATAAAGAAGCAGAATGGGAAGCAATTATTTATCATGGAGACAAATTATTTAGAAAATATGAGCGCAAAGCGTCTGGAGTTGAATTGAGGAATAAATTGAAAGCATCATTATATCGAAAAGGTTTTGATTTTGAGTTAATTAATAAATATATAGATGAATTTGTCGAAAGTTGATAAAATGAAAGCGAAGGGAGCAAAAGTAAAATGAACTATCGGTATAGTGACTATACAATAGAACAATTGCGCACAGAAATAGGAAAACTAAAAGAAAAAGCTCAAAAAGCAGAGCAATTGGGGAATATTAGTGAAGTAGCAATCAACGAACGTAAAATGCAAGTTGCTTTGGCATATACACTAAATCCGGATGATTTTAAACCTAATGAAATCTTTGAATTAAAAGGTGACCCAGGACACACATTTAAAATTAACTTCATAAATGGGGTTTTTGCTTGGGGGCATCGGATAAATTTACTGGATGAATTTTATGAAAAAGAAGAAGCTATCCCAATATCTTTATTAGGGGATAAAAAATAAAAACAACAGGCAATTTCTGCCTGCTGTTTTTAAATTGGGTTATCACCAATATATAACTTGCTTTGTAATTTGTGCTCTGAAAAAATCCAACCTGTATATGAATTCAAAATGCTCATATTATCGTCTATTTGGACTACGGCTACAAAAGGATAACGCTCATTTGACCTGTAGCGCAAATCGATAAACCGTACTTCCGTAAAATCATCATATTCAGTAATTTCCCAGCGATAAACTGGAGAGAACGACAAGAATGCGGAGACATTTTTATCCTTTCTGGCCACATCCATAATTGTTGAATCAGGCAATGGTATTTTCTCAAATTCATCTATAATTTGGATATGACCATTTTCAACAGCACCTACATAAAACTTATCAGGTGTTGTAATAGCTACTCGCCAGTAATTTTGTTTAATCGTAGGAGAAGTAGCAATTTGTGTAGTGTTTGGGAAATAATCATAAATTTTCTTTACTATTTCCTTTTTATCAATATAGCGTTTAATATAATATAGAGCAATTACCGTATAAATAATTAACCATGTATACCCTGGATTTGCACCTAATCCCCAAGCACCGATTCCAGCAATATGCAAGAGGAAAATATAGGGGTCAAAAGTGTTGATAAACCCGTAAGCTATCCATTTATTTGTAAAAGGCCTATAAGCTTGCGTACCATAAGCATTAAATAGGTCTACAAACACATGTATCACCACCGCTGAGAATGTCCATATCCATAAATGCAGAAAATTAACCTGTGGAACAAATAAATGGATGATTCCAGCGATGAGTATCCCCCAGATTAATACAGCAGGGATAGAATGTGTTAAACCTCGGTGGTGACGGATATACGTAGCATTATTTTTAAGTTTTAAAATTGTATCAAAGTCTGGTGCTTGCGAACCGATAATTGTTCCGGCCAAAACTGCATTGAATAGCGTGGGATCATTACTGACAACTGGATCTAACGTTGCAAGTCCGCCTAGTGCAATTCCCATAACAACATGGGTACCTGTATCCATGATTAAGGTCCTCCTTAGACGTGCATTCATGGTGTTTTTTAAAATGAAATAAAAGTTTATTGTGTCGTTCATAAATACCTGAATTTTATTATAACATAAAAGGATATGATGGTATGCAAGAAATAGCGTTACAAAATATTGACATTCATACATTTCAACAAGATTTAATCGATTGGTATCAAGCGAATAAACGTGATCTTCCGTGGCGCAAGGATCAAGATCCATATAAAATATGGGTGTCTGAAGTTATGCTACAACAAACGAAGGTTGATACAGTTATTCCTTATTTTAATCGATTTATGGTAAATTATCCAACATTAAAGGATTTAGCGGAGGCAGACCAGCAAGATGTATTAAAAGCTTGGGAGGGACTGGGATATTATTCGCGTGCGAGGAACTTACAAACTGCGGTACGTGAAGTTGTCGCAATTTATAATGGGGAAGTTCCAAATGATCCTAAAGTATTGGGATCATTAAAAGGAGTTGGACCATATACAAAAGGAGCTATTCTTTCGATTGCTTTTGACCAGCCGGAACCTGCTGTTGATGGAAACGTAATGCGTGTTCTTTCACGTGTTTTAAAAATAGAAGAGGATATTACACAACAACGAGTAAAAAAACAATTTGAAAATCACGTACGGCAGTTAATTTCAAGGGAAGACCCATCTTCGTTTAATCAAGGCATTATGGAGTTGGGTGCACTTATTTGCACACCAAAATCTCCTATGTGCATGTTTTGTCCTGTTCAAAAGCATTGTCAGGCTTTTGCAGAGGGAATGGAAGAGGAGCTTCCAATCAAAAAGAAAGCAAAAAGGCAAAAAAGAATACCTTATATTGCGTTATTAATCAAAAACAGCGATAACCAATTTGTCATTGAAAAACGTCCCGACCAGGGGCTTTTAGCAAATTTATGGCAATTTCCAATGGTACAATCGAAAAATACAAATATAGAGGAAGCTAAAAAACAGTTTGAAGAAGAATACGGTATAACAATTGAAATTGGGGAAAAAAAAGGAACGTTGAAGCATGTTTTTAGCCATCTTATTTGGGAATTGGAAATATATGAGGCAGAAATGATCCAACATCAATCAACAAAAAACAAACATCTTCACTTTGCTGAAAAACGAGAATTAAGATCTTATCCTTTCCCTGTCTCGCATGTAAATATGATGAAATATATTTAAATACATGTACATTTTGTAAAAATAAAAATATCATTTTTCGCGGATAACATTTATCGAAATGGATAAATTAATACATGCGGAGGTGATAGTGATGGCTAAAAACAATCCAAAAAAGACAGCTGCAGGTACAAACGTGAATAAAGTAAAGCAACAAAACCAAGCAGCTGCTCAAGGCCAATATGGTACTGAGTTCGCATCTGAAACAGATGCTCAATCAGTTAAAAAGAAAAACCAAAAATCTCAGCAAAATAAAAAATAATCACCTTACCTCGATTTCAGATGTGAAAAGAGCTTCCTTTCCCCAAGGAAGCTCTTTTCTAATAGCGGCATTCATAATACTTTATCTTTCATTTTATTACCCTTATACTATTATGAAAGAGTAAATATGCAGGCTTGGGACAATGCATGCAGGAAGGAAGATACAATGGATGCTCCAGCAACAGGATCGAAAATTGAAATACACAGCTATAAACATAACGGAAAATTACATCGTATATGGGAAAGCACACTTGTTTTAAAGGGGACCGAATCCGTTGTTATTGGAGCTAATGATAAGACACAGGTAATAGAGGGAAACGGCAGAACATGGATCACAAGAGAACCTGCTATTACCTACTTTCATTCTAAGTATTGGTTTAATATAATCGGTATGCTTCGTGATGATGGAATTTATTATTATTGCAATATTAGCTCTCCCTTTATTTATGAAGAAGAGGCTCTGAAATATATTGATTATGATTTAGACGTAAAGATATATCCTGATATGACATATGTACTTTTAGATGAGGACGAGTATGAAGAGCATAAAAGACAGATGAATTATCCGATGGTTCTGGATCGTATTTTACACCGTAATGTCGATTATCTGCTGAAATGGCTGCTTCAACGGAAAGGGCCTTTTTCACCAGGTTTTGTGGATCAGTGGTATGAACGATATTTAACCTATAGAGAAGATTAGTTTCGATTATTTAGTAAAAGTATAAAACCTTGTTACGAATCTTGTGGCAAGGCTTTTCTATTGTACTTTAACATAAACAACTATAGTATATTGTGAAGTGGGGTAGTTTAGACAGAGCAGTTTATGATTTCATATGTACGTATAATTATTTAAAAAGGAAGATAAACCACATGAATGCCATCAAACAATATTTAAAGTTTGTTAAACCATATAAATGGAAGATTTTATGGACAGTTATAATTGGGATTTTTAAATTCGCAATTCCCTTATTAATTCCATTAATTTTAAAGTATGTTATTGATAATATTATTAATGCGGGTCACTTAAGTGATTCGTCAAAAATTAATCAGCTTTTTTTATTAATGGGAATAGCCTTCTTTGTGTTTCTTATCCTTCGACCGCCAATCGAGTATTTCCGACAATACTTGGCACAGTGGGTAGGTAACAAAATCCTTTATGACATAAGAGATAGGCTGTTTGAGCATATTCAAAAATTAAGTTTAAAATTCTATTCTACGACAAAAACCGGAGAAATTATTTCCCGGATAATACATGATGTCGAACAAACAAAGATTTTTGTAGTTACTGGTCTCATGAATGTTTGGCTTGATATGATAACCATCCTTATAGCGATAGGAATTATGCTTACAATGGATGTGTCCTTAACGATTGTTGCAATTATACTGTTTCCTTTGTTTGGTTTTTCGATTAAGTATTTTTATGGCCGGCTACGCCGTTTAACGAGGGAAAGGTCCCAGGCACTTGCAGAAGTACAAGGGCATCTGCATGAAAGAGTACAGGGTATGCCAGTAACAAGAAGTTTTGCACTAGAAGATTATGAGCAGGAACAATTTGGAATACGCAATGAAAATTTCTTAACGAAAGCGTTAAAGCATACAAGCTGGAATGCTAAAACATTTGCAGCAACAAATACCATTACAGATTTGGCACCGTTGCTTGTAATTACGTTTGCAGGATACCAAGTAATTTCCGGGAATTTGACAATGGGCACAATGGTTGCCTTTGTTGGGTATATGGAAAGAGTATATAGTCCCCTGCGACGTTTAATCAATTCTTCCACTACGCTGACACAATCCATTGCATCCATTGATCGTGTCTTTGAATTAATGAATGAAAAATACGATATTGTTGATAAAGAAAATGCAATAAAACTCGGACGTGTTGATGGAACGATTGACATGGAAAATGTCCTATTTCAATATGACGAAGAGGAAGCGTACGTGCTAAAAAATATAAACCTTTCCGTTGAAAAAGGCGAAACCATTGCTTTAGTTGGCATGAGCGGGGGAGGGAAATCAACATTAATAAGCTTAATTCCCCGTTTTTATGACGTCACAGATGGATCTATTAAAGTAGATGGTATGGATATTCGTGATGTGAACGCCAGGTCATTGCGTAATAATATTGGAATGGTATTGCAAGATAACACGCTATTTAGCGAATCGATAGCTGTAAATATTCGTATGGGAAATCCGAATGCTACAGATGAAGAAGTCATTGCAGCCGCAAAAGCAGCCAACGCACATGATTTTATAATCAGTTTGCCATACGGCTACGATACGCAGGTAGGGGAAAGAGGCGTAAAGCTTTCTGGCGGACAAAAACAACGAATCGCGATAGCTCGGGTATTCTTAAAGAACCCACCAATCTTAATTTTTGATGAGGCCACATCTGCTTTGGATCTGGAAAGTGAGCATACGATCCAAGAAGCAATGGAGAAATTAGCATCTGATCGCACGACATTTATTGTTGCTCATCGTTTAGCTACGATTACGCATGCTGATCGAATTGTTGTGATTGAACACGGGGAGATTCAGGAGATAGGTTCACATGATGAACTTATGCGGCTTAAAGGAAGCTATTATGAGTTATATCAAGTACAGGATTTAGATGCGATCTAGACAAGTACCAGGCATAAGAATGAAATAAAGGGTGAAGATGAGAGAGGGTTCCTCGTAAGAAAATTTACAAGGAACCCTCTATTCATTTTCTATTTTATTTTAATTGGCTAAATGCATGTCCTACAGCGTTGATGGTTTCATCAATATCTGCTTCTGTATGTTCTGTTGTTAAAAACCATGCTTCGAATTTGGAGGGAGCTAAATTAATTCCTTGATGGAGCATTAGCTTGAAAAATTTACCGAATAATTCACCATCGGTTGCCTCAGCCTCAGCATAATTTGTTACTTTATCTTCGCTAAAAAAGACGGTCAATGCGCCACATCGGCGGTTGACGGTAACAGGGATATTTGCCTGGTTAGCTTTTTCTAATATTCCTTTTTCCAGACGCGCTCCCAGCTGATCCAATTTTTCGTAAGTACCTTCTTGCTGCAATACCTCAAGGCATGCTATCCCGGAAGCCATAGAAGCAGGATTGCCAGCCATCGTTCCTGCCTGATATGCAGGTCCGAGCGGGGCAACCTGTTCCATAATATCTTTTCGTCCACCGTATGCACCAATCGGTAAACCACCACCAATAATCTTGCCCATTGCTGTCATATCAGGTTCTACTTCATATAATTGTTGTGCACTTCCGTATGTAAAGCGAAATGCAGAAATAACTTCATCATAAATTACTAATGCGCCAACTTCATGTGTCAGGTTGTTAACTGTTTGCAAGAATCCTTCATGTGGTTCTACAATACCAAAATTTCCAACAAGCGGTTCCACTACTACTGCAGCAATTTGATCTCCCCATTTGCTGAGTGCTTCTTTAAAGGAAGGAAGATCGTTAAAAGGAACAGTAATTACTTCTTCGGCAACAGCCTTTGGGATTCCAGCTGAATCAGGCGTCCCTAATGTGGCAGGGCCAGATCCTGCTTCTACTAAAACCGAATCAAAATGTCCATGATAACAACCTGCAAATTTGATTATTTTTGTACGATTTGTAAAGGCCCGTGCAACTCGAATTGTTGTCATCACTGCTTCTGTGCCAGAATTTACAAAACGCACCTTATCAAGGGAAGGTATTGTTTCTTTTAGTATTTGAGCAAATGTATTTTCAAGTTTCGTTGGAGTTCCGTATAAAACACCATTTGTAGCAGCATTCGTTATTGCTTTTGCAATATGGGGATGGGCATGTCCAGTAATAATTGGACCATATGCGGCTAAATAATCAATATATTTATTCCCATCTACGTCCCAAAAATAAGCCCCTTTTGCATGTTCCATATAGACAGGGGTACCGCCTCCGACACCATTATATGCTCTAGACGGCGAGTTAACTCCTCCAACAATATGTTCCAGCGCTTCTTCATACAGTGCCTCTGAATTTGTAAATTTCATCAAACTTGCCTCCTCTTCCATAATGAACAAATCACATAGCCTTTTTTAACTTAGCGGTGTATAGCTTACGTATAAAAATAAAGTTTATAAAATGTACAATAAAATAGGCCATGATGACAACGATACTTGGTAATAAAATTGATGATGCCAGCATATTTTGCAGTGCCTTAAAAGCAAAGCTGGCATGAATAACTGCAACGAAAAAAGGTATAAAGAATAAAAATCCTAGCTGTTTAGTGATAATTTTTTTCATTTCAGACTCGGTTAACCCAAGCCGATATAACGAATGAAAATGATCCAGATCTTTATCAATATTTTGATACAAGCGGAAGTATAAAATGGAACCAGCTACTAGGAAAAACAGCACACTAATAAATATACCAAAAAAGAACGAGTAAGACATACTGTCCTTCATATTAACATAAAATTCAGCCTTTGATTCAGGGTAGGCGACCTCAAAATCAACAGAATCCAAAATGGTTTTCGTTTTTTCTTTATGGTTTATCCAATTGGGAATATGCATGATGTAATTATAATATATTTCGTCTTCTGAGCTCCGTTCGTATAGCCTATTGTATAAGTCATCAGATATTATGATTGGAAAAGAAGTAAATAGATTATTATTCGTATTAGCTGTTTTTAATTTAATGTCTAGTAATTGATGATCAAATTCAAAGGAAAGTTTTTTAGGTGTTTCTAATCTGATCTGTGAAAGAAAGTCATTTATTAACAGATAGCCTGTATTTGATGTTGGTTGAAATGTACTGGTTTGTTGGCTCATTTCGGTTAATTTTCTATAATTTGAAAAGGAAAAGAATGTATGTTGTTCTGCCTCCTTCCAGTTATTTGTATCGGTATAGGCCTCTGTTCTAACACTGTTGATGACCGCTGATGTAAAATCTATATTCGCCTTACGAAATTCCTTTTTTATTCTATTAATTTCCTTCTGAAATTCGTCTTTATCCACATTACTTTGAGAAACGATAGATACATCTTGTGGGATAAATCTTTCGGTTTCGGTTATCACACTTTGGAACAAACCATATATAACACCTGAAGATGTAAAAGCAACTGCACTTAGAATAGCAGAAAAAAAGAGTAGCCGTGCATTATCTTTCAATTTATAAGTAAAGTCTGAGATGATCAATAAATTCAGATATCGATAATAGTAATGCTTACTGCGCTTTAAGAGATTCGTGCATGCAATACTAAGCTGAGTAAAGAGAAAATATGTACCTGGAATAATCAATGCTAAAATTGGAAACATGCGCCACATCATAGACATCATATTAGCGGTATAGGCTAAGTAATAAGCATAACCGATAGTACTAAGAGATAAGATACTCAATATCCAAGAAAAATTTGGTTCTTTTTTCGCTTTCGTAGTACCTCGAAATACATCCATAATAGCGTTTGTCCGTAATGACCATACAACGATAATTGAATTGAACTCAAACATGATAAAAAATAAAAATGCAGTTAGTCCAATCGCTTCCATGGAAATATAAAAAGGTAAAATTTCATCCAGTCCAAGAACCAAAGACAAAATCATTAAAAATACTTTCAGCAGCAAAGCACCAACTAGAAGACCAACAATGATTGCAACGCATCCAATAATAGTATTTTCAAGAATCAGCATTTGATTTAACTGGGATTTACTAATCCCAAATGTTGTTAACAAACCATATTCTTTTTTTCTGGATTTAATAAAAGCGGAAGTAGAATATAAAACAAATAAAAACGAGAAACCATAAATAATAAATTCGGAAAGAAAAACACCACGTTGAACAATTCGTTGCAATTCTGTTTCTGCTATATCCGGATGGAAAACCACAGCAGCATACATGAAAAATACAGTGACGGCAAAAACACAGCTGACAAAGTAACTTAAATACGCTCTAGAGTTTCTTTTAACATTGTTAAAAGCGAATTGTTTGAAAGTCATTCATGTTTCCTCCAAGTAATGATTGCACATTCAGAATGTCTTCAAAAAAGCTTTGCCTATTGTTACCACGGTGAATTTCATTAAAAAGTTTACCGTCTCTAATAAAAATAACACGGCCAGAAAAACTGGCTGCAAATGGATCATGGGTCACCATGATAGTAGTCGCATGCTGTTTTTTATTTAATGCCTCTAGTGATTCCATCACTTGTAATGTTGCTTTTGAATCAAGATTTCCAGTTGGTTCATCTGCAAAAATAATCGTTGGATTGTGAATAATTGCTCTTGCAATTGCTGTGCGCTGTTTTTGCCCACCAGATACTTCATAGATGCGTTTTTGAACGATGGATTCGATTCCGAGCTGTTTTGTTACATGATCAAGTTTTTTTCTCATTTCTTTTACTTTCCTTTTTTGCAATGTCAGTGGCAGTAAAATATTTTCTCCAATCGTAAGTGTGTCCAACAAATTATAATCTTGAAAAATAAACCCTAATTCATTCCGGCGAAATTTTGCTAATTTATTTTTTGATAATGACGTTACATTTCGTCTATTAATAGTAACTTTACCTGATGTAGGCGTATCGATAGTTGATAACAGGTTTAATAATGTTGTTTTCCCGCTTCCGGATGGACCCATTACACTAATGAATTCCCCTTTATTTACGGTTAGGTTAAATTGACTGAGCGCTTCCGTAAGCGCAGCACGTTTATTTCCGTATATCTTGGATAAATTTTCAGCAGTAAGTATTGGCAATTCCTTCACTCCCTTTTACAAGTGGGGATTCGTTAAATTTTAGCATGTGAAAATATAATCGTAACGGTTGTCCCTTTATCCTGTTCAGAATGGATGATCAAATTATGACCAAGTGCATCACAAATCTCTTTTGATAAATATAAACCCATTCCTGTAGATTCGCGAAAAGTACGACCATTTAATCCGGTAAAGAAAGGATCGAATACACGCTGGATATCTTGTGATGGTATACCGCAACCCGTATCTTGGATATTAAGTTGAAGTACTTTTTCATTCGCAGCAGCTGTAAACGTTATATTTTCTGATGATTCTTTTGAATACTTAATGGCATTGGAGACAATTTGACTTAATACAAATTTTAGCCATTTAGGATCAGTTGCTACAACATAGGACTCATCTATCGCTAACGCTGGAAATACTTGATTACGAATAAAGCTTGATTTAAATTCCTGTATAACTTCAGTTGCTACTTGTTTAAGAGAGATTTGCTGTACATGAAAATCTCGATCAAATTTTTGCAGACGGGACTGGTATAAGGCAAGATCTAATCCTCTTTGGAGACGCTCGATTTCTTCTTGAACACTATGATGAAATGCTTCTGGCAAATTTAGTTTTTCCTTTTGTATAATTAAATGTAAAACAGATATCGGTGTTTTCATTTGGTGAACCCACTGCTGCATGAAATGAAATTCGAGTTGTTTTTGTCTTTCTAATTGATTTATCTCTTCTGTATAGTGAGCTGTTTGCTTGTCATGATATAATTTTATATTATCCAGTAATCGATTAGCTGGTTCCGGAAACCAGCTATCATCAGTTGATCCCATGTTACTTCTAATCGTAGTATAAAATTCACGAAATTTATAATAACGATAAAGAAGAAAAGCAACTAGAAAAAAGGTCGGCAATATAAATAAATAGATGATTGTTTCCGTACTCATCGCAGCTTTTGTAATGAAAGTGGAAAGCTGTGCAATGCCAATAATAATCGTACATTGAGAATAAAAAAATAAAATAAATGGAAGTTGATCTTTTAGAAAGTCCTTCATTCCGTTTCTCTCCATGCATCGACCATTTTATAACCCGCTCCACGCACCGTTTGTATACTATTTTTAATACCAATATCTCCTAGTTTCTTACGTAATCTAGTAATATTCACTGAAAGCGTGTTATCATCTACGAAATTTTCATCATCCCAAAGTAATTCAAGCAAATACGTCCGAGATAATACACTGTTTAATTGTTCCATCAATATTTTTACTAAAATAAATTCATTTTTTGTTAGTAGTGTTGTTTGATTTTGAAATTCAATTTCCATTGTAGTTAAGTGCAAAAAAAGCCCATTGGTTTCGATCGTATCTGCTTGTTTATTTGTGGCATATTCGCCGTATATCCGTCGCATGATACCTTTGATTTTTGCTTGAACAACGTCGAAATTAAAAGGTTTCGTTATATAATCATCGCCCCCATTTTCAATTGCCATCACTTGGTCCATTCCGCTGTCACGCGCAGAAATAAATATAATTGGGCAATTGGAGATGCTGCGGATTTGCCTGCACCAATAAAATCCATCGTATCTGGGTAAATTTATATCTAATAAGACAAGATGGGGATCGATCGTTTTAAACACTTTTACAATATTATCGAATTGTTCAGTGATCACAACATTATATTCATACTTTTCCAGATAGTCTTTTAATAAATACGCAATTTTCGGATCATCTTCAATTAAAAATATTTTTTTCATTAAATCACAGCCTTTAAAATAGAATACACCTCAAGTTTATCCTATCTTATTGAAGAAAAAAAATAAATGTCTAAACAGGAAGTGGATAAGCATATATATATCGTAAACAAATGATTAAAGGGGATATAACCATGTCCTTTTTTCCATGGGTAATGATTGGAATCATCTGTTTTATTGTTATAAAGAGTCTGGTCGATTTTATCCAGGGAGGGAAATCACACTTTCGATTAAAATTAAAAGAGAGCCGATTTTCCAGCGAAATTTTTTATACATTACTAATTATATATAGCATTGTTATTTTAGGATTTGGATTAATTTATTTTATCCTATCTTTTCAACAAATTACTTTGGTCGAACATGGAGAACTTAAACAAGTTAGTGTATTTGGATCACTAATACACTCGCTGTATTTCAGTGGTGTGACATTATTAACGATTGGATATGGTGATATAGTTCCGATAGGTGTAGGTAGATTTATTGCTTTAATGGAAGCATTAATAGGGTATATTTTACCAACTGCTTTTGTACTTCGGTTGGTACAAACACGAAAAGAACATAAAGAAGATTAAGCTACTGTTTAGAGATAAAAGAAAGGATGTGCTATAGTAAGTAATATAAAATATTGTTTGGAGGGGTTTTAAATGACAGTAGAGGTAGGGAGTCCAGCACCTGATTTCACATTGTCAAATCAAAGTGGAGAGGAGATAAGCCTTTCTGATTTTAAAGGAAAAAATGTGGTGCTTTATTTTTACCCAAAAGACATGACACCGGGATGCACGACAGAAGCATGCGACTTTCGGGATCAGCACAAAAACTTTCAAGACGTAGATGCTGTCATCCTCGGAGTAAGTCCTGATCCAATTGATCGCCATCAAAAATTTATAGACAAGCACGATCTTCCATTCCATTTATTAGCTGATGAGGATCATAAAATTGCTGAAGCATATGACGTTTGGAAATTAAAAAAGAATTTCGGAAAAGAATATTATGGGATAGAGCGTTCTACCTTCATTATTGATAAGGAAGGTAAAATTCAAAAAGAATATCGCAAAGTACGTGTGAAAGGACATGTAGAAGAGGCTCTGTCGTTTATACAAAATAATATGTAAATCAAATAGGCTTTTGTGACTTTGGAGGTAAGATGTGTGACAATTTTATTTTCCGTAAAACTTTCTCAAAAAGATCAACAACGATTGAAAGAAAATTATCCAGACCAAGTCTTAAATTTTTATAAAAATATGAAAGAAGCAAAACAATATATTCAAGAAGCTGAAATTTTAGTAACCTATGGGGCGGATCTTACCTCAGAGTTAATCGAACAAGCGGATCATTTAAAGTGGATTATGGTGCTTTCAGCGGGAATTGATAAACTTCCGCTGAAAGCAATTCAAAAAAAAGATATCCTTATTACAAATGCGCGAGGAATTCATAAAAAACCAATGGCAGAATACGCCATTTCCATGCTGCTTCAGGTATATCGCCAGGAAAAATTGCTTATGCAAATGGAGACAAATAAAGAATGGACACGGCGTTCCATTCGTATACAAGAAATTAGCGGGAAAACAATGGTGATAGCGGGTACAGGGTCTATCGGTCAGGAAGTGGCTCGCTTGTCCAAAGCATTTTTTATGAAAACCTACGGCGTTTCTAAAAGCGGCCGACCAACTGATTTTTTTGATAAAACCTTTACAACAGATGAAATGGACCGTATCCTTCCGGAAGCTGATTTTCTTGTTTCTGTATTACCAAGTACAGACGAGACGAAAGGTCTACTCACTTTCGACCATTTTAAGCTAATGCCTGAACATGCCGTCTTTTTAAATATGGGGCGCGGCGATTTAGTTACTAGTGAAGATATATTAAAAGCTGTCCAAGATGAAGAAATCGCACACGTTATATTGGATGTTTTTGAAGAAGAACCATTACCGGCGGATCACCCAATTTGGGCAGAAGAAAATATAACGGTGACGCCACATATATCCGGTGTTTCCAATCACTATTTATCAAGGGCGCTTGAAATATTTGAAAAGAATTTGAGTGCGTATTTGGACAATAGCAAGGAATTTTTAAATACAGTCGATATCTCGAAGGGATATTGATGAATAGAAAGCAGTGCGTCTGCCAAGGCACTGCTTTTATTGTTAATAAAATTTTTTAGATGAGTGATAATAATTATTAATTAATAATATACTAATGTTGACAGAATAATATAATAGAGGGTACACTAATTATAAAGATTATAATTTAATAATATAACTTAGATACCGAAATATAATTGAAAGTGAGGTGCATGACGATGTCAGAAATAAGGTTGCGTGAGGCGATTGATACATTAAAAGAATCAGGTGTACGAATTACACCTCAACGTCATGCGGTTCTTGAGTATCTTCTTAACTCAGAGATACACCCAACAGCTGATGATATTTATAAAGCACTTGAATCAAAATTTCCGAACATGAGTGTTGCAACAGTGTACAATAATTTACGTGTCTTACGTGAAATCGGACTTGTTCGAGAATTAACATATGGTGATGATTCCAGTCGCTTTGACTGTAACACATCAGACCATTACCATATCATATGTAATGATTGCGGTAAAATTGTTGACTTTCATTATCCCCCTTTAGATGAGGTGGAAGCGTTAGCTGAACAAGTGACAGGATTTAAAGTAAGTCATCACCGGATGGAGCTTTACGGAACTTGTGAATCCTGTAAACAAGTCGAAACACGGAAACATTAAAATGGCTTTTATGACTATTGTTAAGAATTTGAGTCGCGCAACATAAGTAAACATGTTGCGCTATTTTATTTTTCCAGATGGACAGTTACCCATTTTCGAACACTGTTTACATACCAGATTTTTGAACAATCAGCCAGTTCGTTCACGTTTAAAATACGTTCTTTTATAACACCATCAAGCAGTAATTCATTTCGGAATGTTCCTGCCAACAAACCACAAGTAACAGGCGGTGTGTAAAGTTTACCATCCATCTCTACTACTATATTCCCTGTAGTAAATTCTGTTATTTGTTTAAGTTCATTCCATAATAATACGTCGAAGTAATCTGGGGAATGTTGTTTATGCTTTTCATAAAAGGCTCGATTTGTTGTTTTATGAAATAAAAAAACATTCTCTTTATGGACGGGCTTATCTGCCAATTTGACGCGTATTTCATTTAAAGGCTTGTTTAATGGATGAATCTCTGTATTGAATTTTCCGCTTTTAGAAACGAGCAAACGTACTTTATAATTGCCAGATATATGATTTGCGGACAGTTTTGTTAATTCATTTCTAATAGCCGGTATGTCTAAACTGTAATTAAAGTAGGCAGCGCTCTCCCTTAAACGCTTTAAATGGTTCTTCAAAACAAAATACTTCCCATCAAAAAGACCAATTGTTTCAAGTAATGAGAAACTTGGGCGTGCCGTATGTAGTAATTCAGATTTTGCTAAAACTTCTTTATACTCTTCTTCCTTGGAAGATTTAAGTGTTATACCGCCTCCAACGCCATATGTTGATTTTCTGCTCTCATTATCAATGATCACTGTTCGAATTGGTACATTAAAAACGGCCTTTTTTTTCGGTGTTATAAAACCTATTGCTCCACAATACACCTCTCGAGGAGCGGTTTCCAAATCAGCGATAACCTGCATTGTCTCTTTTTTTGGCAAACCTGTAATAGAACCACATGGAAAAAGCGCTTTGAAAATATCTGTCATACTTTTTTTGGGTGATAAATTTGCCGTTATGGTGGATGTCATTTGATATACCGTTGGATATTTCTCAATTTCAAATAATTTCGTAGTTTCAACTGTTCCAGGATTAGCAATTTTTCCTAAATCCTTATGCATTAAATCAACGATTAATTTATTTTCTGCTTGGTTCTTTTTTGAGCTTTGCAGCCACTCAGCGTTTTCTAAATCTTCTTTATAAGTCTTGCCACGGCTTACCGTACCTTTCATCGGCTTTGTTGTTATTTTATTATTATCGATACGAAAAAAAAGCTCCGGGGAGGCAGATAGTATCGTGTGATCACCTGTATTTAAATAAGCCGTATATTTTGCATCTTGTGCTTCTTTTAACTGATTGTAAAACGCAAATGCATCACCACTAAATTCTGATTTCATTTGTATCGTATAATTTACTTGTTCGGTTATGCCTTGTTTTATATTTTTATGAATCTTATCAATATTTCGGTGGTACTGGTTAACTGTAGCAGAAGGTTTCCAAGGCGTAGAAGAAAAAGTGTCCTTAATTTTTTCTGGTTCTGAAGCTGGTTCATCAAATATACCAAACCATAATAAAGGCAATTGATTATTTTTTTTGACAAAAAGGGCGGAATCAAACGCCGGAGCTGCTTCATATGATAAATAGCCTGCTGCAAACTTTCCTTTTTCTACTTCATTCTCGATTTTTTGTAGAGAGGGGATGACCTCCTCAACAGTTTTAGCAACTATAAGTTTACTTGGGTTACTTAAGGTTAATGGATCTATGTTTCCATTTTTGTTTGCAAAATTAAAATGAAGAAAAGGTTTTTGATTTTCCATAAAAAACTTCCTTTAGAATTGATTTTAGACTTATAGTAAGTATATCAAACGAAAAAAAACAGGAATAGAAAAAAATCCGCCAACAGACGGATTTTAATTTTTATCGTTACCACTTTGCCTTTTTTTCTCTTTTAATTCTTTTCTGTAACGACGTGTGTTATATTTTTCATCAAATTCTTTGCCTTCAAGCTCTTTATCTAATGTCAGTGGTTGTTTGCAGTGCATACAAGCATCGACTCGTCCAAGCATTTTGGTTGGCTTTTCACAACTCGGGCAGATGATTGGTATTGCCTTTGTTGATAACATACCGATCCAAAAATAAACCACACAACTGAAAATAACAAATAGAATTCCAATGATAAAAAATAAAACCATTAACCATTCAATTTTTTTTGTTAATATACCAATGTACATAAATAGGATACCAACAAAAATTAAAATCAAGGCAAATGAGCGGATTTTATTTATTTTACTTGAGTATACTAAATCTTGCTGTGCCATGTGTTTCCTCCTTATATTCTCAAAGCTAGTATAGCATATTTTACGTGAATTTTCGTTTGAGAAAAAGGATTTTATATGAATACAACGAAATAGATAGTATTTAAGAATAGGGGGGAAATGGACAATGCAACATTTTATAAAGAACATTTATCAAGAGAAAATGAATCGTATAAATACCTTAGGAATTATAATCATGAAAAAAAAGAAGAGAAACAGTCCGTTTACAGATAATATGGATATTATTTTGCTCGTTATTGTAAATAATGCTCAGGTGCCATGGGATGTAAAACACTATGAAAAAGAAGATGAAATTGCTGCTGTGCATATACTGACACACCCATTATTAATGAAGTGGGTCGACGTGCGTAAATACCACAAGGTGCTAGATTGGATAGTAAATGGGACAGTCTTATTTGAACGAGATGAATATGTTACAACATTAAAACAGGAGTTGCAGAAATCGCCAAACAATAAAAAAGAATTACGTAAAGCAGTAGAATTTGGGAAACTTATTAAAAGCTACAATGAAGCGGAAGTTCTTTATGAAACATTTCAGTATAAGGATGCATATAGTAGAATAGTTCATTCACTTCATTACCTAGCGCGTTTAACAATAATTGACAGAGGTATATACCCAGAAGTAACGGTTTGGAATCAAGTTAAACACTTAGACATTGAAGTATATAAATTATATGAAGAATTAGTTGAGAGTAAAGAAGAAATAAAACAGCGTGTTCAATTAATGCTAATAGCAACAGATTTTGTAATCAGCACTAGAGCCAGAACATCAATAAAACATTTATTGGATATTATGAAAAGTAAAAACATTGCTTGGACTTACGCGGATTTAAAGTTTCATTCGGAAATAACACCTTACTCATCCTATTTAACCTCTATGATATTTTATTTAACCAAAAAAGGCATTATACAAACCTTGTACAAAACAACAAATGAAAAAGGGGTATATCAAAGGATATATCAAGTAAAATAATCCATGTTTATTTCACAATGTTTAGAAAGCTGGACAAATATTGATAGGGAGAAAATAGGAAACAACCTTTGTATAGCAATAACGTCGTTAAATAAGGTATAAATAAAAAAGGAAAATTAAATGAAATTTGCGTTGACAATGTATGCGAACCATGATAAAGTTAGTTTCGTTGCGGAAATACCAACCGCAATTAACGACAAGAAACAAAAAACTTCAAAAAAGTTATTGACTTAATCTTGTCTTTATGGTATATTAATAAAGTCGCCATTTTGAACGGCGAAGCACAATTTGCTCTTTGAAAACTGAACAAAACAACCAGTATGTCAAGAATATAGATGATAGC
>NZ_JAGIKX010000042.1:0-21572 GCF_017874635.1 Virgibacillus alimentarius | reverse complement strand
GATACTCAAGAGATTGAACCGCCGTATACGGAACCGTACGTACGGTGGTGTGAGAGGTCGACTAACCAAGTAATGGTTAGTCACCTACTCGATTTCTTTCTTATGAATTGCTACAGTAAGTTTTCATCCGTCACTGACATGGAAGCATATAAAGGGGTATTTCTGGATATAGATGCTTTCCTTTTTCCTCCGATCCATCTATTTACAAAACCAAGAAAATATATTAAAATAATTGCAGTAATAAAGCATAGTAAATAAATAGGGATTAGAGGGATAATAGATAATATGGTACCAGAAGCTTATAAAGTATATCAGTGGAATAAGCCAAAACAATCCACAACGATTGAAACGGCTCTTGCTCCTGTTCAAAAGCCTTTCGTATGGATTGGGTTGGTAGCGGCTGTCATATTATATTTATCCATTTTAATTTATTCAACTTATACACAAGGTTTTTTGTATCTAATCGGGATAGCGTTAGGGGTTACATTGTTACACGCGCGTTTTGGTTTCACCTCAGCTTTTAGAAGATTAATTTCTGTAGGAAATGTACAAGGCTTGCAGGCTCACATGATCATGCTGGCTGTTACTTCAACACTATTTGCAATTATACTATCCAGTGGCTTTAGTTTTACAGGCATCACCCCAAATGGTTATGTGTCTCCTGTTGGCATTAGTATTATTGTTGGTTCTTTTTTATTTGGAATAGGAATGCAAATGGGAAATGGGTGTGCTTCCGGGACATTATATAATTTTGGTGGTGGAAAGTCTTCGATGGTTCTAACTTTGCTTAGCTTTATAGTAGGTTCCGTCATAGGGGCTTACCATCTTGGTTTTTGGCTTAATCTCCCATCACTTCCACCAATCTCATTAGCAGAATCAACTAGACTTGGCTATTTTGGAGGTTGGGGACTTCAGTTCCTCATATTTATTAGCATTTATGTAATTACAGATAAAATTGCTAAAAAGAAAAATCCTCCTCAAATGAAGCCGTTGGCTACTACAAGTGGATTCAAGAAATTATGGCGTGGCGCTTGGCCGCTCGTTACAGCTGGTGTTGTACTTGCTCTACTTAATGCTTTTACACTTGCTATACGAGGTCAGCCGTGGGGAATTACTTCAGCTTTTTCACTTTGGGGATCTAAATTTTTGCAATTATTTGGGGTCAATGTTGCCAATTGGTCTTTTTGGGAAGGTAATACAGAGGCACTTCGGGAAACTGTTTTGGCCGATTCTACCAGCGTCATGAATTTTGGAATAATACTTGGTGCGTTTATTGCTGCCTCTTTTCAAGGTAATTTCAAACCGGGAAAAATAAAAACTGGTGTAGCTATTTCATCCATTATCGGCGGGTTGTTAATGGGATATGGTGCAAGACTTGCATTTGGTTGTAATATTGGTGCCTATTTCGGCGGAATTGCTTCATTTAGTTTACACGGTTGGGTATGGATGGTTATGGCACTCGCAGGATCTTATTTCGGATTATACTTCCGCAAAATCTTTGGACTTAAAAATCCAAGCCCGAACGATTCATTTTGCTAATCAATCAATTTTATAATAATAAGGATACGGCGCCATTTAGGAGAATGCGTCGTATTTTTTTGCGCACTAATAAGATGAAAAAACAGAAAATAGGAAACAATATTGCATTTGAATATTCAGTTATGTATAATTATTATACAACATTACATAATTATGCATTTCTAAATAATTAGGAGGTGATTTGTTGCAAAGCTTATATCTATTACCTAATTCAGAAGAAGAAATCATTGAGTCCTATGACGAGGATATTATTGTTACCAAACGCGACGGAACGATTATAAAGGTAACACGTAAAAGCGGGCTATATTATGATTTGTCAGCGGAAGAATTGCTCGGGCAATCCGTCTATGAATTAGAATCAAAGGGCATTTTCACCCCTGCGATTACACCTCTTGTTCTGAAGCAGAAAAAGAAGGTAGCCATTGTGCAAATCGCCTCTAATAATCGAAAGGTGCTTATTACCGGGATTCCATTGTTTAATGAATTCCAGGAAGTCGAGTTTGTGATCAGTTATTCCTATGACGTATCAGAATTACGTTTAATGCAGGAATATTTAGCTGAATTCGAGGATGAAATGTCAACTGTAAAGGAAGAACTTGCTTTACTGCGGAAGGAAAGTTTACATGTAGAAGGTTTTATTTGCGAGAGTAAATCAATGAAACAAATTTTAAAAATGATTGATAAAATCGCTCCGCTTCAAGTATCAGTCGTTCTTGAGGGGGAAAGCGGTGTAGGAAAAACAGCACTTGCAAAAATTATTCACAAACAAAGTACAAAAAAGGCCGGTCCATTTGTCACCGTTGATTGCGGTATTATACCAGATGCTCTTTTTAAGAGGGAACTCATTGGCGGACTGGACGCGGAGGGAACAAAGAAAATTGGATTTCTGCAGATGGCCCAGTCGGGTACCTTATATTTACAAGGAATAGACGAGTTATCATTAGCTTCTCAGACAACTTTATTAAAGGAGTTGCAGCGGACAAATGGAAACTTCAGAATAATTACTGCAGCGGAACAATCGTTGGAGGATTTAATGGCAGCCAAACAGTTTCGGGAAGATTTATTTTATTATTTACATGTCGTGCCTATTCACGTTTTGCCACTTAGGGAACGACCGGAAGATTTAAGGAAGGCGTTTGAAATCTATCTTGAAAAGTATAACGGGATGTACCAACAAAATAAAAAACTATCCGATCCATTATTCCATTCGTTGCTTTATATGCGATGGGAAAGAAATTTTATGGAAGTTAAGAATCTGATGGAGCGTTTAGTCGTTCAAAGCGAATCAGCCATGATAACGGAGGATGATTTACCCGCGGAATATATACAGCAGCATGTGGGGATTGATTCGATTGAAATGGAAGGACATCCTTTACCCGCAATTTTGGAAAAAGTGGAAAAGGAAGTTTTGCTGAAAGCACAAAAGCAATATAAAACAACAACGGAAATGGCGGATTATCTGGGAATTAGTCAAGCGTCGGTAGTAAGAAAACTCAAAAAGTATTTTGATTGATCAGGAGGATGGAGAAGATGGAACAAAAACAAAAAAACTGGGAAGCATTAGTAGATTCAATTGGTAATTTCCTTGCACCGGGGATGGCAAAGGATCATCCGAATCTACCGGTAGTCAAGGCAGAAGGATGTTATTACTATGGAACAGATGGCAAGGAATACCTTGATTTCACATCAGGGATAGCAGTGGAAAATGTCGGTCATAGGCATCCTAAAGTAGTACAAGCAATTAAAGATAGTGCGGATCATTTAGTTCATGGTCCTTCAGGTGTCATTATCTATGAACCTATTTTAAAGTTAGCAGAGGAACTTCAAGCGGTACTTCCTGGAAAACTCGATAACTTTTTCTTTGGAAATAGTGGTACAGAAGCCATTGAAGGGGCATTAAAACTAGCAAAACATGTGACAAAGCGCCCTTATGTTATTTCTTTTACCGGCTGTTTTCACGGACGTACTATCGGTGCACTTAGCGTTTCCACATCAAAAAGTAAGTACCGGAAATACCAGCAACCTGCATGGCTGACGTATCAACTCCCTTATGCACACCCAGAAGAATGTCCAGACGGAGTGGATCCAGAAGTTTATTTTCCGGAAAAATTAGAGAAGGAAGCGGAGACGTTATTTAAACATCAAGTGGATCCAGAAGAAGTTGCTTGTATGATTTTAGAGCCTGTTCTTGGTGAAGGCGGATATATTATTCCACCGAAAGCATGGCTGAAGAAAATCAGGGAAATCTGTGATCGTCATGGCATATTGCTTATTTTTGATGAGGTACAAACCGGATTTGGCCGTACTGGAAATTGGTTTGCTTCACACACCTTTGATGTAACACCTGATATTATGGCAATTGCAAAAGGAATTGCAGCTGGACTGCCACTTGGTGCAACAGTAGCTTCGAAAGAATTAATGGAAAAGTGGCCACTTGGTGCGCATGCGACAACATTTGGCGGTAATCCGATCGCTTGTGCAGCTGCAAGAGCATCTCTAAATGTGATCAAGGAAGAAAATCTTCTTGAAAATGCGACGAACATAGGAGCGTATGCCCTCGAGCGACTACAGCAAATGAAGGAAAATTATCCGGTTATTGCAGATGTTCGCGGTGTTGGCTTAATGATTGGTATCGAACTTCGAAATCCGGAAACAGGAAATCCGGATGGTGACGCTGTGATGAAGGTATTAAATGAATGCTTGGAAAAAGGCGTTCTATTTTATATTTGTGGAAACGCAGGTGAAGTAATCCGAATGATTCCACCGCTTGTTATTACCAAAGAACAAATGGACCGGGGACTAGATGTGCTTGAAGAAGTATTGGAGTCATTGTAAATTTGCCATTTTTTAAAAAAGGGGGGATTGATTCATGGAGAGCCAGCAAAGAGAGGAATCTTATGAAGAAAAGGATAGCGTGGATAAAAAAGGTTTGCTCAGATTTTTAATTCCTTCTTTATTCGGAGTATTTATTTTCCTATTTCCCATCTATGATGGGGATACGTTTAATATTCCGTTAGGGGTAGTAACCGAATTTGTGATCGATGCTTTATCAGGTGCTCTTCCTGCGATCATTACGTACGTGATGTTGATTTCAACGATGTTTACCGTGATTGCAGCTATATTTAAGCCGAAATTTATAGTGCATTCGCCTCTATTTAACTCTCTATTTCATGTTTCGATATTTTGGACCATTACTAGAGTGTTGGGGACCCTATTTGCGTTTATGACTTTTCATCAGTTTGGCTGGGAAGTATTTAAATCAGAAGTGACCGGACAAGTGATGTTTGATTTATTGACGACCTTAATTGTGTGGTTTTTCGTTGCATCCTTTTTAATGCCATATCTGATTAATTTTGGGGTGATGGAATTTGTTGGGACCATGCTTCGCGGAGTCATTAAACCTCTCTTTACATTACCAGGGCGTTCAGCCATTGATTTACTGGCATCTTGGGTAGGAAACGTAAATGTTGGAGTTGTTTTAACACGGGAACAATATCAAGCTGGATTTTACACGGGGCGGGAAGCAGCAGCCATTGCAACCTGCTTCTCCACTGTATCCCTCCCGTTCTGTCTTGTCATTGCAGGGATGCTGGATATTGATCATATGTTTCCAGTACTATACTTAACGATCTGTATTGCAGGTGTGGTAAGTGCCGTGATTATTCCAAGAATACCACCATTATCTAGAATACCTGATACGTACTATACAGAGAATGATTATACGGAATCTGTTCCAAAAGGGATATCAAAAATGAAATGGGGCCTGATTCAGGCGATAGAGCGGGCTAAAAAAGCTGGTTCGTTTAAAGATCAAATGAAACAGGGAAGTGAAGTATTCTTAGGTATTGCTTTTGTTCTCATCCCCCAAGTAATGGCAATTGGAACAGTAGCTTTAATTATAGCGGAGTTTACGCCGTTTTTTGAAATAATTTCAAAGCCTATGGTGCTCCTGTTAAACATACTGCAAATACCGGAAGCAGTTCAAGCTGCCCCGGCTACGATCGTTGGTTTTATTGATATGTTTATCCCGGCTGTTTTAGCATCTGGCATTGAAGCGGAGATGACGAGATTTGTTGTTGCTGCATTATCACTTGTACAAATTATTTATTTAACGGAAATGGGAACATTGCTGATCATCTCCAAAATCCCAGTCGGTATTGGACGTTTATTTCTTGTTTTTATGGAACGTACATTCATCTCATTACCTATTATTGCATTGATTGCTCATATGATATTTTAAGTGCAAACATAAAAGTAAAAATATTCAGGAAGTGGTGCTCAGATGTTTATTCATATGCTGAAAGATCAACTCGGCAATGAAAAGGTTAGTCAAAATGAAACAGCATTATTTGCGTGCAGTCACGATGAGTCGCCGCATCAAGCTGTAGAACCGGAAGTTGTCTGTTTTCCGGAATCACGGGAAGATATTGAGAAAATTTTAGAAATCGCACGCACGTACCATGTTCCAGTTACGTCTTTTGGCGCTGGGTCAGGTCTTGAGGGACAAGCTATTCCCATTCAGCGAGGGATTGTCATTCATTTTGAGAAGATGAATAAGGTCGTTGACTTTTCACCTGAAGATATGACCATCACGGTACAGCCGGGTCTGACAAGGAAAAGTTTAAATAAAATAGTCAATCGTCATGGGCTCATTTTTCCTGTCGATCCTGGGGCAGATGCGACGATTGGCGGAATGGCAGCAACGAATGCCAGTGGAACAACAGCAGTGCGCTATGGTGCGATGCGGGATCAAACGCTTGACTTGGAAGTCGTTTTAGCAGATGGAAAGGTGATTCATACGGGAACGCGTGCTAAAAAGTCATCATCCGGCTACAATTTAACAGGTCTATTTACCGGATCAGAAGGTACATTAGGCATCATTACGGAAGTGACTTTGAAGTTACACGGGATACCGGAACATACACTGATGGCTAGATGTACCTTTGATGATATAGAAACTTGTGCCGCCGCAGCTCAAACGATATTACTTAGCGGTATTTCGGTTATGCGGATGGAACTCGTCGATGCAACAAGTATTGCACAGGTAAATGCTTATGGGGCCTATGACTATCCGGTCCATCATACATTATTTTTTGAATTTGCCGGGATGAAAGCAGCAGTGGAAGAAGAATCAGTTTTGGCGAAAGAATTATTACATGACCTTGGGTGTAGGGATTGGGAAGTGGCTACGGACCCTGCTAAGCAGAAAGAAGTTTGGCGAACACGTCATGAACTCTCCTATGCTTTTACACATGTAAAAGGAATGCGTGATACTGGTGCAGATGTTTGTGTTCCCATATCACGTCTTCCGGAATTAGTTAGTTATGCGCGTGAGTTGATTGAAGAAAGCGGCTTAACAGGAGGTGTTTTAGGACATATTGGGGATGGTAATTTTCATACGATTGTCCTATTTAACCCCAAGGTAGAAGGAGAGCAGGAACGGGCAATGTACACAAATGACGCTCTAGCGATGCGAGCAATAGAAGTTGGCGGCACATGCACGGGAGAACATGGTGTAGGTCTTGGGAAGATGAAATTTCAAAAAGCTGAACATGGGGAAGCGGTAGAGGTTATGAAAAATATGAAGCAAATGCTAGATCCGGAGGGAATATTAAATCCGGGGAAGATGTTTGAGTGATATAAAGCGGTCAACATGTAACGTTTAAATAATAAAAAGCGTCAATATTCTTTGATAGAGGATCGGCGCTTTTTGAGTTTCATCTAGTAAATCATCATTTTTTCGAAATGAAATAGATCTTAAGTCATCGAAAACGAATAGTTTTTTAACCATTTTGGGCATGATTCCCCCGGAATGATCATATCCTATGAATGTATTAAGTTTGTTTAATAGTACGAGATTAATTCATCTATGATCTTCATACAAATTTCGAATAAATAATGTTGAAGGAGATGGGGAATTGCCAAAAAAATTATTTAAAGTGGACTTGAACAAGAAAATGGACGAGCAGGAGGTAGTGGGGCATAATCGTTGGCATCCAGATATTCCAGCCGCTTTTTCGGTCGATCCAGGTGAGTCATTTCGGATGGAATGTCTTGATTGGACAGATGGACAAATTGGTAATAACGATGATCCCTCTGACATACGCGATGTAGACTTAACTCGTGTACATGTACTTAGTGGGCCAGTATATGTTAATGGAGTAGAGCCAGGCGATTTACTTGTTGTAGATATTTTGGATATTGGAACATTTCGTGCACATGAATGGGGATTTAATGGAATTTTCGCAAAAGAAAATGGCGGTAGCTTTTTAACAGATCATTATCCACAAGCAGCCAAGTCTATATGGGATTTCAATGGTATTTACGCGACTTCAAGACATGTTCCAAATGTAAAATTTGCTGGGCTGATTCATCCTGGACTTATTGGTGTAGCTCCTTCACAAGAAATGCTTGATGAGTGGAATAGACGTGAGCAGGAATTAGTTGATTCAAACCCCAATCGTGTACCACCTTTAGCAAATCTTCCTACCAAAGAGAATGCTGTTCTTGGTGGTTTAAAGGGAGAAGACTTTGATCGAGTGGCTAGAGAGGGGGCACGAACGGTTCCTCCAAGGGAAAACGGTGGAAATTGTGATATTAAGGAATTATCAAAAGGATCAAGGTCTTTCTTTCCAGTATTTGTAGATGGTGCGAAGCTTTCTGTAGGCGATTTACACTTCTCCCAGGGTGACGGGGAAATAACTTTTTGTGGTGGAATTGAGATGCCGGGTTGGATTGATTTAAGGGTTGATGTGATTAAAGGTGGAATGGAAAAATATCAAATTAAGAAAAATCCTGCCTTCAAACCAGGGCCTGTTATGCCACACTATAATGAGTTTATCGTATTTGAAGGGGTTTCCGTTAATGAATTCTCCGGTAAACAAACATACCTTGATGCGAACGTTGCTTACAGAAATGCTTGTTTAAATGCGATTGAATTTTTGAAATCACATGGATTTACAGGAGAACAAGCATATATGCTGCTTGGTTCTGCCCCTGTACAAGGCCATTTAGCTGGGGTAGTGGATATACCAAATTCTTGTTGTACCATTGCTCTACCAAAAGATATTTTTGAGAAAAATATATTGCCTACGTAATATGGAGGTATAAAGAATGGCAAATTATACATTTCGATGTGTGAAGTGCGGGGAATTCACATTATGGTATCAGGGGATGCGTGGGAATAAACGGGAAGCATACTGCCCAGACTGTAATACTTTATCAAAGCGATTGTTCAAACCACCGATTACATTTCGATTGGATAGTCGAGTGAAAAATAGAATCGAAAGCGGAATGGAACCGAAAATAGTAAAGCGAGAAGATATGCCTCAAAATAGGAAGAAAAGACCAAATGCTGCCAGACCTTGGCAAGCCGGACATTCATAAGTAAATGAAAAAGTGCCGATGTTCTTTGATAGAGGATCGGCACTTTTCCATTTATCCCCTTAAAATAATCCCCAGTTGATTTCCTCCTGGTTGGTTTGTTTTAGTATTGCATTTGTGGTTGAAAAAGGTTTGCTGCCAAAAAAACCTTTATAAGCTGAGAAAGGACTTGGATGCGGGGATCGGATAATATAATGTTTGGATGTATCGATTAGTTTCTCTTTGCTTTGGGCAGCTCTTCCCCATAAAATATAAACGACTGGTTTCTCTTTATGATTGATCTGCTGAATCACACGGTCCGTAAAGTTTTCCCAGCCCATTCCTCGGTGGGAATGCGCTTGGCCTTGCCGAACGGTTAACACGGTATTTAAAAGAAGGACTCCCTGCTTTGCCCATTCAACCAAATAGCCGTGATCGGGTGGTGTACAGCCTACGTCATCTTGTAATTCTTTGAATATATTTCGTAAAGACGGCGGCTGTTTTACGGTCGGTTGAACAGAGAAACTAAGCCCATGTGCCTGGTTTGGACCATGATATGGATCCTGTCCTAAAATCACCACTTTCACTTGATGAAAAGGTGTGTAATGAAGGGCGTTAAAAATAGCATCCATAGGCGGGTAAATTGTTTGATTTGCATATTCTCTTTTCAAAAATTCTCTTAAATTTACATAATAATCTTTCGTAAATTCCTCGTTTAAAAGAGGTTCCCAATCATTCTTTAACATTTGTTTGCTCATTGTATCATCCTTTTTTCTAGCTAATCCATGCTGATTATATCATATTTTTTTTTTGAACTAGAATGCTAGAGAAGGGAGGAACGCTAAAAATATGTTATGGTTAGAAGCAAACGATGTTAAATATTGAAAGGAATGGGCCATTTATGAATGTCGCAGAAAATAAATTCGATCAACAATCAAAATCTAGTAAATTACGAAAGGCCTGGATCGTGTTTGTGTTAGGTTCACTCACTGCATTTGGCCCTTTATCGATGGACATGTATTTACCGGCACTTCCACTTGTAACGGAGGATCTAGAGACGACCGCTTCCCTTGCTCAATTAAGCTTAACGTCCTGTTTGCTGGGGCTTGCAGTTGGTCAGCTTCTTTTTGGGCCATTAAGTGATATGCAGGGCAGGCGCCGTCCGCTTGTCATTACATTGATTATTTACTCAGTAGTATCTGCATTATGCGCATTCAGTCCCTCGATTTGGGTGTTTGTTGGTTTACGATTTATTCAAGGTTTAACAGGTGCTGCAGGAATAGTCATTGCCCGGGCATCAGCACGGGATATGTATACCGGAAAAGATTTAACACAGTTTATCGCTTTACTTGCCTTAGTGAACGGGGCGGCACCTATTCTTGCTCCAATATTTGGCGGGGCTATCTTAAACTGGGTTTCTTGGCATGTCGTATTCTTTATCCTTGGGGCAATCGGATTTATGATGTTTTTGGCCGTTTTATTGACGCTTCCTGAAACATTGCCAGTGGAAAAAAGATCGGATGGAAATGTACTAGCGGTATTTAAGACATTTACCGATTTGCTAAAGGACCGGGTGTTTATGGGGATTGCATTATCTCAGTCGTTTGTCATGATGAGTATGTTTGCTTATATCGCGGGTGCTCCTTTTGTACTGCAAAATATTTACGGGGTTACCCCGCAACAATTCTCGCTTATATTTGCTGCAAATGGATTAGGAATTATTATGGCTGCTCAAATTACAGGGAAAATTGCTGTTAAAGTAAGCGAGTCAAAACTTCTATTAGCTGGGGCGATTACTTCTATTATTGGAAGCTGTTTATTGCTTGTTGTTGTTCTTCTCAATTTATCGTTTTGGCTGTTACTTGTTGCATTGTTTCTTGTGGTGTCTAGTGTCGGGATGGTATCGACAACTTCCTTTTCGCTCGGAATGCAGCGACGAGGGGAATCAGCAGGGAGCGCTTCCGCGTTTCTTGGTATTCTTCCGTTTGCCGGTGGGGCTGTTGTTTCACCGCTTGTTGGAATCGCCGGGGAAGATACAGCTTTGCCAATGGGAATCGTCATTTTTGTCTGCAGTACGTTGGCGTTGTTGATCTATGTTTCTATGGTGAAAGTAAGGGTGCAGATGAACGAATGCATCGATTAGCTCAGGTTTACTTGAAGAAAGTTTTGATAATAAGGTAAACTTGTTAAATTATTTCACGTCCTTTCTACCAGAAACATGTGTTACATAGAATGAACGATGAAGTTCTGGAAAAAAGTTACTTTACTACAAAGATTTTAGCACAGCAAAAAAAGCTGGTTCTCTATTTGAATCGCCGCCTCTTTCTACTCAAAACCGGCTATTTTAATAGGAGAATAGATTTAAAAAAAATATTCTAATGTGGATCGCTGCCTTTCGTTCTAGGTAACTCAGTTTGTGCTACTTTTCATGCATGCGTTAATTATCTGCATCATAAGTTAATCACTTGGACGCTCCGAGATGTTCTTGGATAATGTTCTTAGGATCATTTGAGACAATTCTGACTCTCCTTGCGGGTATAACTGCATTAGAAAGACTGTTTCCTAGTGTACGTCTGATCTTCATACACGCAGACTCCGATTGAATGTCGGAGTAGTCCCCGTTTAATCCGTTTCTTCCGATAGAATCTGCATAAGATCGGTCAGTTCACTAATTTCATAGGTTGGCTTTACATTTGTATTGTTTTCTTTATGATGGCGATTGAACCAGCAAGTGTCAATACCGTAATTAACCCCACCTTGTATATCCGAAGTCAAAGAATCCCCTACGATTAGAACGTTATCTTTATTTGTAATCTGTAGCTTGGAAAAAGCATAATCAAAAATGCCTTTTTCTGGCTTTTGGGTGCCAGCGTCTTCTGAGATAATAACTTGCTCAAAAATATCCGATAGTGGAGAACTTCCTATTCTTGCTGTTTGTACTTCCTTGAATCCGTTAGTAATAATAGCTAGACAATGGTTACGCAGATGATGACATACTTCTTCAGCACCTTGTATAAGATGTACTTCTTTTCCTAAATATCCTAGATAAACGCGATTGAATAATTCTGCATCTATCTTTAGATTATGTTTAAGGAACAGCCTTCTAAATCGCTCTACACCTAGTTCGGTCACTGATATATTTCCTTGTTCTAAAGCTTGCCATAACGCCTTGCTTATTTTTTTGTAGCTGGCGTGATAATTTGTTAAACCTGAAGGTAAGTCAAACTCCAGAAATGCTTTTGTTAGTGCTTCCTTTTCCGAGATACCGAAGTCAAATAATGTATCATCAACATCGAATAGTATGATTTCGTATTTCATGGGAACCTCCATTATTTATTTTCGACTTAGTAAATGTTTCTATTATTTCATGTTAGAATAGATACTTCAAGGAAACGATTAAATCAGATCAATTATCTATGATGCTGGCACGAGCAGCTATCTGGCTTTCAAAAGTATATGAATAGATCAAAAATAGACAAGGGGTAGGAATCTTATGAACAAAAAAGACATTGCGAACATCCGAAAACAATTCAAAGTACATAATGATTTACTGAAAATATCTGAAATATTTAATGTTTATATCATGAAGGAAACAAGCGAAATTTATCATCACCAAAGTCAACCGTTTGAAATGTTAGAGCAAGAGCAACAGGAATTATTTATGAATAACTTCAAAAAAGTGCTGACAGGGCAATTGGATCAAAAGTTATTCGAATTAAAATTTCAGCGTAACGTTGAAAATAATAGTCAGCTTATTCTTCATCAGGGATTGTTAAGCGATAATTCGGAAGACTGGAAAGAACAGATGCTTCTTATTGTAGAAAAGATGCTGAAAGATAAACAATATGAAATGGATATTGTCGTGACATTCATCCGGGGTGAATATTTGAAGCCAATGAAACGCCGAAATGAAGAGACGGAGGAGAATGAACGGGATGCTGTTTATTCCCATTCCTTTACGCTTTGCAGTATCAATAAAACACTGGATCCAAAAAAGGAATTGCTTTTTGACTATGTTGAAAAGAAATTCAAATACAATATTGTCGTAGATCCAATTATCAACCTCAATGCACCAATAGCCGGATTTCTATTTCCATGTTTCACCGATCATACTGCTGATGTCAATCGCATTTTATATTCTGCAGCCAAACCAAATGACATTGACCCCGATTTCATAGAGACAGTATTAAATGCCGAGGAGACGATGACCGCAGAAGAGGATAAATTCGTTTTTGAGGAAATTGTTAAAGATGTGACAGGAGATCAATTAAATACATCAACACTTGCCAATGTATATGAAGAAATCAATCGTGTGGTGGAAGAAAATGAGGATGAGGAAGAAACGCCGACATTAGGGTACAAAGAGGTGGAGCGTGTTTTAAAAAGCAGTGGTGTAGAAGAAGTCAATACAGAAAAGGTAGAAACAGCTTTCCAAAAAGTCATCGATGACGATAAATATGAACTAAAGGCAAATAACATCGTCCCAAAATATAACTCGAAATCCATCAAAATCGATACAAAAGTAGCGAAAATATCTATTAGCCCACAAGATTTAAGTTATGTAAAACGGATTAATTTTGATGGAAAGCCTTGCCTCTTAATTGAAGTAGAAGAAGATACCGTGATCGAAGGTTTCACCATGATTCCGGAAGCTTTTGGCGATACAAAAGACAATTGACAATGTATACATGCATGGAACCTGTACTACTGCCAGAAGAAATAGAAGAATTTTTAGTTAGTTTAGAGTAGAGAAATGCAAAAAATGTAGTTGTTCGTTTGGATAGTGGATTATTGGTAAAATATTTAGACAAAATGATGAACCATACAGATCATCCATCACGAATATTTAACCAGTAAAAATTTCTCATTTATCACAATAAAATGCTATCATTGTTTATAAACAAACATAAGAAAAATTCTACATAGAAGGAGGCGTCCAAATGAAAGCGATGATTGTTAATGAACCAGGTGGTGCTGAACAATTACAAGTAAGTGAGCAGCCAACTCCAGAGCCAAAAGATGGTGAAATACGTATTAAAGTGGAAGCGACAGCTGTGAATCGGACAGATATTATCAACCGACGAAGCAGTTCCGGCTATTTGGATCACCCTATTTTAGGTGTTGAAGTTGCTGGAGTTGTTGAAAAAGTAGCCGCAGATGTAGATATCGAAGTAGGTACTCGGGTGATGGGGCTTGTGAATGGCGGGGCATATGCTGCATATACGGTCATGCCAGCGGACCGGGCGATGGTGATTCCGGAAAATCTATCATTTGAAGAAGCGGCAGCTATTCCTGAAGTATTTTTGACTGCCTATCAGACGTTATTTTGGATAGGAAAATTACGTGTGGATGAAACGGTTCTGATTCATGCCGGAGGAAGCGGCGTTGGTACAGCTGCCATCCAGCTTGCGAAACAAATTGGACAAGCCAATATCATAACCACTGCGGGATCTAAAGAAAAACTGGATTTTTGCAGGTCATTGGGGGCGGATGTCTGTATCAATTATAAGGAACAGGATTTTGATCAGGAAGTATTAAAGGCTACAAATAATAAAGGGGCCGATTTGATTCTTGACTTTATAGGTGCTTCCTATTGGAAGAAAAATTTGGACAGTATTAAAATAGACGGGCGCTGGGTGTTGATCGGATTGTTAGGCGGTGCCAAAGTAGAAAAGTTTAACCTCATGCATCTGATGGCGAAGCGGATTCAGCTGACAGGAACGCTGCTGACACCTAGAAGTGATCAATATAAGGCAGATCTTACAGCAGATTTTGCGTCCAGCGCTTATGATTTATTTAAAAATCAAACATTAAAACCCATCGTCGATCGCGTTTTTCCTTTTGAAGAGATGCAAAAAGCACACGAATATATGGAAAACAATAAAAACACGGGGAAAATTGTTGTGAAAATGGATTCCTAAGCCTTAAGCAGGGAGCGAATAGTATGAAATATGATAATTTAATGAAGGTAAAAAATCCGGAGATTCATTTTGGTAGATCTAGTTAGAAGATTAATTGGAGATTTACTAGATCATGCTTCTTACTTTTTATTTTTTCTGTTCGTGTTTGTCATCTTGACATCCTTTTCCCCTGCTCTTTTTTTACAGGCCCTGGGGGCAATAGATGCTTTTTTGCCTCAATTTATAAGCGATTACTTTGCATCCATCCATGTAACATCAAAGCAATTGTTTAGTTTGTATTATATACTTTCGGTAATTACAATATCCAGTTTGATACTATTTTTGATTCAGGTCAGAATTGGACAAACTTGGATTTACACGCAGAAGCTGTTTGAAAAATGTATATTGGTTTGTTCTTATTTTTTAATGATTAACATGATACTCTCCAACTTAAATCTCCCTACTGCCAATCTGGGGAAGCTGATGGAATCAAATATCAACTTCTTTTACCTTGTATTTCCTGCTTTAACAACTGGATTAGTTGGTATGATTTTTATGTATATAATCATCCCGAGTATCTTCATGGTGATCAGTCCTACCCGGTTTAAAGATCGCTTTAAATGAAAGACCTTTGACGTTCTCATCATTCGTCAAAGGTCTTTTTTAAAAAAATTAATCCCCTTTCGTTAGAACGATAAGCTTATCTCCTTCATCCAGTACGAGTTTTCTCCGCAGTGTAATAAATTGAATCGTATCATCATCTTTTTTAATAAAAAGAGGGATGACATCTTCGGGAATATTATCTTTCTTTATTTTATTTTTTTCCTTAACATCTAACGCTTGGATAGAGTATCCTGTATTTATTTTCCGGTTCAATTCTGTAAAAACGGCATCTTTTCTAAATAACAAATGGGCTCTAACTGACACGGGATTCTTATCCTTGTTTACATTGCGCTGATCATAAGAAGGTAATGCAAAGGTATTATTATAACCGAACTCCGGTACGTAAGATTGACCAACAAGTGCATTAAAAGCATTATCTCCAGTCATGGCTAGAATGGTTTCGTAAGGAGTTAGGTCCACTTCGTACTGTGTATGCTCTGCAAGAATCTGCCCATGGTGAATAGGAATATCCTCCTTTATTGCAGCTTGAAGGCGTCCGTAAGATGTGTCACTAATGAGTACAGGAATTTTCAATTTGCGTAAATAATCAGCAAGTGCAACGGAAAAACTGCTTGATCCGACAATCAGGACTCCCGGTGGTGCGTCATTGGCAAGCCCAAGTTTTTTCCCCAATGGTCCAAGTGAAAACCCATGCGCACAGACGGTGATGAATACAAGTGCAAATGTTAAAGTTGTCAAAAGTGCTGCGTCCTCGTGTCCGTCCCTGAGAAGTATTTCTGCAAAGTATCCAGAAACGGTCAGTGCAACAATCCCGCGAGGCGCTATCCATCCGATTAATGTCTTTTCCTTGTTCGTGAGTTCTGTACCAATTGTTGAAATCCAAATGGATAAAGGTCGAACAATAAAAAGCATGATCAGCACAAAACCGATGATCGGCCACGTGAAAATTTCAGCAATGGTTTCCCGTGACAAAGAAGCGGTAAGCAGGATAAATATGGTTGATGTCAAGAGGACAGATATGTTTTCCACAAAATGAGAAATGCTGCCGATCGATGATACATAGCGTTTCGTTCGGGCAAGGGTTAGTCCCATTACGGTAACCGCAAGCATACCTGTCTCATGCATGATTACCTCTGCCATCGTAAAGCAAAGCAATACAAATGCTAAGATGATTGGTGATTTTAAATATTCCGGAAACATCCCTTTACTGACCATAATGCTGACGGAAAATCCAATTACATAACCAAAAACAATGGCGATGACCGCACTTGTAAAAAAGTTCAATAAATAATTGGCGTGCAGTGTTTCTGTTGTAAGAACATTGATCACTTCATAAGCAAAAAGAGCAAGGAGCGGTCCAAATGGATCGACAATAATCCCTTCCCATTTTAAAACAGCTGCAATTCGTGGTTTTAATTTTGCATTTCTTAGTAGGGGAATAATGACAGTTGGCCCAGTAACGACAAATAAACCACCGATGATAAATGAAATCTGAAGGCTTAGCCCCGCGATAAAATGAGCTGCAAGAGCACCTCCGATCCATGCAAGAAATGCCCCAAACGTGACAATTCGAAATACGGATTTAGAAATTCCTTTTATTTCTCTAATGTCCAGACTGGAGCTGCCTTCAAATAATACGATAGCAACTGCTAAGGAGATCAAAGGGCTATATAAATCTCCCATTGCTTCTTGTGGATTGAAAAAACCAGAGACAGGTCCTAGTAATAATCCTGCAATCGACATAATCACAATGGATGGCCATTGGATACGCCAAGCAAGCCATTGCGAGAAGATACCAACCACAAGAATAATTACAATACCGATTAAAATGGTGTTTGTCATTTTATCACCTAAGCTTTCTTATGTAGAAGGTCCAATAAATAATTAAATCTAATTTTACAATAAAAGGAAGTTAAATAAAAATAATAGTATTTATTAGCTTAACGAGAATGGCGTGATTTATACGGAAAGGTGTTTGGATGTAAATGCACAAATTTTAAATTGAATAGGGAAATGATTGAAAAAACGTTCAGCTTGGGAAGAAAACGGAACGTTTTTTTAATTGTTGTGCTGCATCGTGGATAGGACTTTATGTATGTCAGGTCCGCTGTAAAAAGGAATTGGTCTATACATATTCGTTGGTGTCGATAGGCAAGATAATAGTATGGAGGTGCTTATCGTGAGTAGAAAAAAGAGGAATCAAATAACCGGTGGGGTAAGTGATGAACAAGCTGTACGAAAGAAGTTATCCAAAAAATATGATCATGAGCTTGCTAATGAACCGTTAACGACAACGGAAAAAGTTCATAATAAGAAAACGAAGAAAAGGCAATAAGAAATCATGTAGGTTACTTCAAAAGGAAGGGGAAAAATCACAGAGGATTTTTTCTCTTCTTTTTCGTAGCGGAACGTACATTATCTAAATTTGGGCATAGGATGGTAGTGTTAGATACTTGTGAAAGGAATGAACAAAATGTATTTTATGCCTAACCCCTATCCGAATTGTTATATGCCTTATCGAACCATGTCTCAATATCCTGTAGAAACTACATTACAGCAAGGAATGTATCCACAAGAATTGGATGCTGTATATGAAGGCATTCAAAAAGAGGCTGCAGCCATTGACTTTTATTATCGACTAGCAGATGTAGCACCAAATCAAAAGCATAAAAATGAGATTTTGCACGCTTTAGAAGACAAAAAAGAATACTTCGGACAATTCATGAATCTTTACACTGCTCTCACTGGAAGTCGCCCGATGCATCAAAATAAGGGCATTCGTTTTCATACTTACAAAGAAGGTTTAGAAAAAGCGTATGAAGTAGAAGTGGAGAGAAATGAAGCCTATCAAACATATGGTTCAACTTCTCACCACCCCTTCATTCGTAATATTTTTACGCAGGCTTCTGAGAAGAACAATGTGCAACGATTTGATTTTTTGTTAAACGATTATGGAGGAGAGCCGTTTGTCGTAAATATAGAGGAAGCTGCAGAACGAAATAAGACGTTCCGTACTGCTTTATGGACAGGAGATCATTTGCAAGTGACCTTAATGAGCATTGATGTTGGAGAGGATATTGGATTAGAAGTTCACCCGGATATTGATCAGTTCTTCCGTATTGAAGAAGGTCAAGGTCTAGTGCAAATGGGAGACAGCAAAAATAATTTGGATTTTGAAAAAAACGTTTATGAAGACGTTGCGATCGTGGTTCCAGCTGGGAAATGGCATAATTTAACAAATACCGGTGATAAACCGATTAAACTATATTCGATCTATGCACCGCCTGAGCATCCTTATGGTACCGTTCATGAGACGAAAGCAATCGCAATGGCTGTCGATGAAGGCTACTACTAGATATTTATCGAATGGTGATTTTTACTAAAAAAAGAGCAACGTTTAAAATTCGTTGCTCTTACTGTCTTACCATGTTACTTTCGATTCCAGAAACGCTGCTGAGCGATTGCGGATACAAATTCATCTTTAAAATTTGGATTATTTTCGGCGAAAACGACACCAGCTAAGTTATTTTTATTTGTGTTATTAAAATAAGACGCTGCAGTTGTTGCTACACCAATTGGTTTATAATGTTTGTATGCTTCTTTTACAAATGATTTGATATCTGATCTGAATTTCGCTTCATTTTTGGTTTTTCCTCCTACAACATAAAGGGAATCGTATAACACAGAATAGGTTGAGGTGAATATGGTATTGACTTCGATTTGCATGCCGTCGTCTCCTTTGACAGTACCGAGGTTTTCACTGATAATATCTATAAAAACCCCACAATGATGCAGGTAATCAAGTACATTTTTTACTTCTTTGCCGTTAAAACCGTTGCCAATGAGAACAGCGACTTTTTGGGTGTATGGATAATAGGCTGTATTAGCCTGACTAAGGGCAGGGGAACTTTTTGTTACAGGTACATGCGATTCTTTTGGTGGATTGACGCCTATACTCTCAGCAATTGCCGTTGCCATGTGAGTGTCTACATTTCCAAACATATCAACAACTTGTTGGCGAACCGATTTACTTTTTACATATCCAAGGTGAAAGTTAAATGTTTCCACTATCTGCTGTTTCTCAACGGGGGTCATGCTGTTCCAAAACATTCTTGGCTGGCTGAAGAAATCAAAGAATGATTCTCCTGGACGTTCCCTCGTTTTATGTCCATCTACTTTCTCCGGATAATGCGCATAACCACCTTTTTCGGGAGGGGTTTCTTTCGGTGTATTGCCAGCCAAAGAATTCTTATGATAGTGTACGGAGTCAACATCAATCCGATGTCTCACATCGCTTTGTCGTTGATTAAGGTTCGTTTCGACGATAGGCTGGTTGACCGGTATATTATTAATATTGCCCGTGCCAAGTCGATGATAATCCGTATCTCTGTAAGCAAAGGATCTGCCTTGCAGGACGGGGTCATTCGTAAAATCAATCCCCGGAACAACCGTTGCAGGATCAAATGAAACTTGTTCTTCTTCCGCAAAGTGATTATCAACGAGTCGGTTCAATGTCATTTTTCCAATAATTTCAACAGGAATGACTTCTTCTGGCCAGAGTTTTGTATCATCCAAAATATCAAAATCATACTTGAATTGATCTTCTTCCTGGATCAGCTGCACGCCGAGTTCATATTCTGGGTATGCGCCGCACATAATGGCCTCATGGAGATCCCGTCGGTGGTAGTCAGGGTCAACCCCTCCAATAATATTTGCTTCATCAAGTAACAACGAATGAACACCGAGCATGGGCTTCCATACAAATCGGACGAAAGTTGATTTACCATGTTCATTGATAAATCGGAATGTATTGACAGGCCAGGCTTCCATCATTCGCCAGCTTCTCGGACGTCCTCGACCGGACATCAACCACATAATAAAATGCGCAATTTCCTGATTATTGGCGACATAATCCCAAGCATTATCGTGCGCGACAGTGGCTTGCGGAACGGCTGTACGCGGATTCGGTTTAACCGCATGCACAAAATCTGCAAATTTCATGGCATCCATAACGGAAAAAACAGCAAATGAGAGTGCCAGCATATCGTAATTTCCTTCTTGTGTGTAAAACTTGGTTGCAAAACCGCGGATATCGATTGCGGTATCCTTGGAGCCTTTACTTCCAATAAAGTTGGAGAAACGAACAAACACAGGTGTTTTGCATCCAGGTTCTTGCAAAAAATGTGCTCTTGTGACATGTCTCATGGATTTATATAACTCAAATTCTCCGTATGCCCCGTCACCTCTAGCATGAACCACTTTTTCAGGGATTCGTTCGCGGTTAAAATGTGACTGTTTTTTATAAAAATGAAAGTCTTGAAATAGTGTTGGTCCACGTCTTCCTGCTCGCAATGACCACCTGTCATTCGAAATTTTCAAACCGGCATCACTCGTTAATTTCTCACCTGGGCCTGTGTTTTTCTCCCTGTATTTATTCAGTTGTTCATTTTTGCTATTATCATGGCCAGGCTTTTTGTGTCTTGATGATTCATCGTTGTACTCATCTTTGTGATCGTCCTTGTAATCATCCATATAATAATCACCCATCCTTTTACCAAATATAAATCCATTTATATACATATGCGTGTTTTTGAAACTTAGAACAGGAGAAGCCCCTAACGTATTATAAAGAAATTTTTGTATACATTGAAAAAATCTATTGACAGATAGAAAGCAATTTGAAATAATAATAAAAATAAATTATGAATCTTTAATATCGTCCTGTGAAGCTTAAAGGAAGCGTTTTGTACGAAATATGTATATTTACATAAACCAATCCCTTTTCCTCCTAGAGAAAGCGCGTTTTCTATGAGGTGATGAAAAACAAAAATTGTTGAGTAGGTAAGAACACTCCAACCTTAGACAAAGGGATTATGTTGTTCAGCTGGATGAATAGACGATTTAAAGCAGTTGCTCATTTATGAAAATAGTATAAACGTGGTTATAAGTATGTTTAACAAACCTTTAAATAGATCCAGAGAGTTCTAAAAGGTTGCTCGGAAACACGTATGCCCACTATACGTGTGCCTCTTTGCAGCCTATTGCAGAGAGGTTTTTTTAGTGCGCCCAGCATGGGCTATAACTTGGTGGTGAAAGTCCACTACAGGCTTGGCAGTAGGAACTGTTAGCTGAAAGCAAGGGTGTCCA
>NZ_JAGIKX010000041.1:0-22218 GCF_017874635.1 Virgibacillus alimentarius | reverse complement strand
TGATATTTCCGTTCTTCGGTTGATATTTCCGTTCTTCGGTTGATATTTCCGTTCTTCGGTTGATATTTCCGTTCTTCGGTTGATATTTCCGTTCTCGGGCGGTCACTTACTTGTGACCGGCCCGAGAACTTATCTTACAAAACTGTAAGACTGATGAAAGATAAATACATATTACATCAAGACACCAGTGGCTATACTTGTTATAGATTAAGAGGGAGGTCACAAAATGAGTAAACCAGTACTGCAAGTAAAAAATCTTCACAAAATATACGGAAAGAAAAACCAAAACCAATATCATGCGTTGGATCATGTTTCATTTACGATAAACGAGGGCGAATTTGTTGGCATTATGGGGCCTTCTGGTGCCGGAAAAACGACATTATTAAACGTCATTTCTACCCTTGATGATGCATCGGAAGGAACCATTGAAATCGCCGGAACAAATATTACTTCGATGAAACAAAATCAACTGGCAGATTTTCGTTCTGAACAGCTCGGATTTATCTTTCAGGATTTTAATTTACTGGAGAATTTGACTGTCTATGAAAATATTGCACTGCCTTTATCTTTACAAGGCGTTTCGTCCAAAAAGATTAAGCCAAATGTCGAAAAAGTAGCCCAAAGGTTAGGGATCGAAAGCATTCTAAAGAAATATCCAGTAACGATATCCGGAGGGCAAAAACAGCGGGTTGCCGCTGCACGTGCATTAGTCCATGAACCTGCTATGATTTTAGCTGATGAGCCTACAGGTGCATTGGATTCTAAAAATGCCAAGAGTTTAATGGAAACAATCATGGATTTAAATGAGAACCATGACGTTTCGATTATGCTCGTGACACATGATCCACTCAGTGCGAGCTACTGTCAACGGATTATGTTTATACAGGACGGCAAGTTATACAAGGAAATCAATCGAAACAGCACAAGAGAGGTATTTCACCAACAAATTCTCAACGTACTCGCTGAATTTTCAGGATAAAACAGGAGGGGGAGCAAATGGAAAAGTTTTCTTTTGTTCTGGAGGTCGTGTTATTGATTATTTCCATGATCGCACTGCTTGGTTCTTTTTCTGTATTTATTGTTGAATTATTTAAAAAGGGATATAAAAACATAAAATGGACGTTACTAGTCACTTTATTATTTATCTACATCATAACCTATATCCCTTATTTAGTTATTAGCAACTAACGCATTAGGCGTTTCATTAGGAGGGATCATTTCATATGTTATTTAAACTTTCATTTTCCAGCATGCGGAAATCGTTTAAAGATTATTTGGTGCTTTTATTTGGACTGACGATTTCCATTGCGATTTTTTATATGTTTCAAACACTAGCACAAAATAAAGTGTTTCTTGAATCAAATGCTATGATTAGTTCGATTGTATTTGTCTTTCATGTCGGAACATTTATTTTGGCTGCAATCACGATCTTTTATATCTTTTATGCAACATCCTTTATGCTTTCCATGAGGCAAAAGGAAATGGGAATGTATATGACCTTAGGGGCAAAGAAATATAAAGTGGCACAGATGATGTTTTTTGAAACGTTCTTTATCGGAATGATTTCTTTGCTGATTGGTATCGCAATTGGTATTGGTTTAGCTGAAGGTATTGCGTCACTATTTATGTGGCAGCTGGATTTCTCCGGTGAAGGATTTGAAGCCTTTTACCTTTCATCTATTATGACAACCGTTATTTTTTACGTGATTTTGTTTTCCTTAACATCGATTGTTAACGCAGTAAAAGTTGCACGTCAATCCGTTCTTGAATTACTTCATGCCGATCGGAAACATGACGAAGTTAACACGAAAGGCAGCCGCACGATTATCGGCGTATTTTTTGCAATTGCTCTGATTGCAGTAGGTTACTATGCAATGATTCATATCGATAAATTAGTGCAATTTGGGGTGATCTTGGCAGCCATTACAATCACAATCGGGACATATCTTATCTTTATTTCATTTTTACCTTATTTTATTAAGAAATTAAAAGGAATTCGTACGTTAAATGAAAAAGGACTTAATGCTTTTACCCTTGCACAACTGCGTTTTCGTGTCATGAATTTAACAAAAGTACTTGGCACAGTTACCATGCTTATAGCCTTAGGATTAGGAGCACTTACTGCCGGTATTTCTTTCTATCATAATATCGAAAAACAATCATCCATGTTTCAAACCAATGATGTCGTCGTTCACCAGCCATCTGAAACAGATGAGGAAATCATTGAAACATTAAATATCACAGAACAACATGAATATCGATACAAAGTAAAGAAGGATGGTGTTTACTTTTTAAAAGAGGACTTACTAAATAACCCGCCATTGATTAGGGAATTCAACCCGGAAATAAAGGAAATACCTGAGCCAAAAAGCGTTGCAACCTCGCTTCCTGCTGAGAAGTATGCATGGAATGAAGATGAACAAATGAAAGCTATGCCAGAGGGATGGTATACAGCCATTTCAACGGAATTAAATACAAGCTTTTACATGTTTGGAGGCCGGGATATTTATATCTATGATAAGACAAACTTTCAAAAAATAGACGGAAAAGAACAGCACGTATTTACAGCTATGATTGAGGATTTCAAAGAAGCCCTCCCCAAGCTGGAGAAAATCGATAAAGGCCAGCAAGAAATAGCTGCATCCATGACCGGAGAAAAACCAGAAACAACAGGAAGTAAATATAGTAATTACGTAGCTATTAAAGGATTTTCAAACGGAACGATCTTTATGGGATTCTTCCTCGGAGTTGCTTTTCTCATGATGATGGCCAGTGTGCTTATGTTTAAACTGCTATCAAGTGCAAACGCTGATATACAGCGCTATGACATGCTACGGAAAATTGGTGTTCGAAGGTCTGTGCTAACAAAATCGATTTACAGGGAACTGTTTCTCGTTTTCCTATTCCCTGCTATCATAGGCCTTGTTCACGTATTAGTCGGTATGCAAATGTTTTCTTTCATCATTATTGAACCATACACAAAAATTTGGATTCCGATTAGTATTTTTATCCTAATATATGGAATTTATTATGTGATGACGGTCCAAATGTATAAACGCATTGTCCTCCCTAAAGAGGAATAAATGTAAAAAAGTTGTCTCAAACGGCTGATCGTTTGAGACAACTTTTTTACTTATGATTGCACTTGCTGTCTGGTCTTCCATAGGAGGGATACATAAAAAAGCATCGCCAACAGAACTGACCCCGCCGCAGTTAAATAGATCGAATAATAACCGAACATCGAAGCGAGCTGGCCAAACACCATCGCACCGATACCAACTCCTAAATCAAAAAAGGAGAAAAATGTTGCGTTAGCCATGCCTCTCCTGTTCATCGGGGATTTCTCTACCGCCCACGCTTGCAGTGCAGGCTGTACACTCCCAAATCCAAGGCCATAGATTGCAGCAGCAAGAAGCATTACAGGCGTATTCGGCAGCCATGATAATAGAAGCATTGCTATAAAAATCATGAACGTACCAGGGAGAAATACGTACAAATGACCTTTTTTATCGTATATTCTTCCTGCAAACGTCCGAGATACCATGAGAAAAACAGCATAAACAAGAAAATAAGATTCAATCGATCCAAGCCCTCTTTCTGCTGCGTATAAGGGCAAGAATGAGGCAATGCCACCAAATGTTACAGTTATAAAAAACAACAAAACAGATGGCGGTATGGCTGTTTTTTCGAAGATATCAAATTTTACCGTGACAGATTTATTCGGAGACTGTTCCACCTTTTTATAGCGAATCGTTGTGGATAGTAATAATGCCACCAAACCAAGAGCAGCACATAATAGAAATAGTTTAGTAAAAGAGATGACGCCAACGAGTGATAAACCTAATGCAGGGCCAAAGGCAAGAGCTAAATTCCCAGATAGGCCAAAGTATCCTAACCCTTCCCCGCGGCGTTTTGTCGGTACCAAGTCCGTTGCAATCGTACTGGTTGCTGTGGTTGAAAACCCCCAGCCGATTCCTTGTATAATCCGCATGAATACTAACAAAGCCATACTAACTATAAATGCATAGGAGCCTACAGAAAGTACAAAAATCGCTAGTCCGGTCATATAAACAATGCGTCTTCCCTTTGATTCCAATGCATGCCCAGCGTAAGGACGGAAAATTAACGCAGAAAAAGTAAATACACTGACGATAATTCCGATTAGTTGATCACTTCCACCTAGTTCTTTAACGAAGATTGGAAGTGTAGGCAATGTCATTTGAAATCCTAAAAATATAAAAAAATTAGCAAGACAAATCAAAATAAAATCACGTGTCCAAATTTTATCTTGAGCTACTGCCTGTTGTACATTACTATGCATGAAAGCCTCCCTTTATTTGATTTCAATCTATTATACATGAATATGCCAATAAATACATGAATCGCATCGGAACCAGGATATATTAACAAAATATAGATATGTCTTATTCGAAGGGAATATGGTATAATTTAACTAGATTCTCATATATTTAAAAGACCACAGACAGGACTGTGGTCTACAGATAAGCGGTTCCTTAGAGGGATCGGCTGCATAGAAGCGAATAGACCTCTCCTTACTAACATGCAAAGAATAGGAGGGTCTATTTTTTATTTATTAAAGTTACGACCAAAGCGACTAATGCAATCAAAAGCGTACCGAAACTAACCATCACCATTAACGCTTCATATACGCTAATAGGCTTCACCCCCTTACACGCGGGGTTAGCCGATCCAAGCCTAAAAAGAACTTTATCTATTATCATTATATCACAAATGAATAAAAAGGGAACATATATTCTATTTTCTTATTTAAACTTCTTTTTATTGCTTAAAAAAATATGAAATCTGAGATGAATCCCAGATTTCATATTTATTCCTCTATGACACCACAGGCAATGCGATCTCCTGCGTCACCCGAGGGCTGTGATTTATTGTCATCCTCATCTGCATGAATGACTAAAGAAGTACCCTCGCCATCCAGCAAACTATTTTCCGCATTTTTCTCTAGCGTTACTCCTTTTGCAACAAATGATTCACTTACAGATCCATCTTCATTCACTTCAATGTTGGGAAGATCACCTGCATGGGGACCATCAGGGTCATCAATGCCATGATTTGTATCATCAGGATTAAAATGCCCCCCTGCAGATTCAAAATCCGGTGTCTCACAAGCGGCTTTTTCATGAATATGAAATCCATGTTTTCCCTCAGGGATTTTAGCTGCATCCAGCTGGATATTGACACCCTCATCTCCTTCGTCCAGTATGGCTGTTCCTATCTTTTTTCCTTCTGTATCCTTTAGTTCAACTTGGACTAGATCTTTACCCGGTTCAGAGCTTTGTCCTTCTTCCGTTTCAGCTGATTCGCCCTTTGACTTCGTATCGGAATCATCATTCGTGTTTTCCTCATTATTTCCGCATGCGACTAAAACAACTAACAATAAAGTCATGAAAAACAGCAATATACCACGCTTCATCCATACATTTCCCCTTCTCGTATATTGTTTTAATTATAATCATTATTCACATTTCCAGTACCATTTAAACATATGGCTTATGAATATAAAAAGGACTAGCTATTGAAAGACAAATTATTTATACTAATTATATTACATTTTTTCCCTTCTTTAGTAAAATCTATGTTTAGAAAGATGGTAAAAGGGTTAATATTAAATATTGCTAGTTTTGGTAACTTTTATACTAACAACAAGGAGGATTGCAATGAAAAATACTGCTCGCCTGATAACATTTTGTCTAAGTTTTTTGCTATTTTTCTTTATTTTTCTATCTGATAGTCATGCTGAAAATGGACGAACCTATCAAGTTAGTACTTCTTCACTGAATGTTAGAAGCACTCCTTCTCATAGTGGGGAAATTATTGGTAGGCTCAACAAGGGAGACAAAATTGTTGCATTTCAAGAAAAACATGGCTGGATTCTGACTTATTATGATGGAAAGGAAGTATGGGTAGCATCTCAATTTTTAGCTCCTGCAGAAGGAAAAACACAAAGCAATGATCCGAATCATGTACAACAGCAACAAACAAATACAGTCCAAGTAATGGAAAATGATGTACATATTAGATCTGGTGCAGGAACAAACCATTCGATTATTGGAACTGCAAATGCCGGTGATACATACAATCTAAAGGATACATCAGGTGACTGGCACCAAATTGCTCTCTCTGGTGGCTCTACTGGATGGATCGCCGCTTGGTTAACAAATGCACAAACTGCTTCAGAGCAAGAACAAGATACCAAAACGAACTCGTCCAACGAAGAAAAGTCACCATCCAGTGAAGGAACAGTAGCTTCTAATGGATCACTAGAAGGGATTAATATCATGCTTGATCCGGGACATGGTGGCAAAGATCCAGGCTCTATCGGGGTAAATAGGGCCCCGGAGAAAGATTTAACATTATCTATTACGGATCGTATTGCTCAGTCATTGAGAAACGCTGGTGCGACAGTAATCGTGACCAGAACGAGCGATCATTACTTATCACTGGATCAAAGAGTTGATTTAAGTCATTCGTATAATACGCACGCTTTTATCAGTTTGCATTATAATGCATTTCCAATTGAAACAATTCGTGGTTTTAGTACATTTTACAGCTCTGATCGTGAGCTGGCCAATGAAATTCATTCTTCGATCATGCAAAATATAAATATGCAGGATCGCGGTGTCAATCAGGCAGATTTCCATGTAATGCGTGAAAATAATAACCCTGCAATACTTTTGGAATTAGGGTTTATTACGAATCCTGATGATTTATTGATGATCCAATCAGGAGATTACCAAAATGGACTAGCTAACGGAATCACAAATGGGCTAAAAAATTATTTTAATTCATATTAAAAGAAGTAACTGATTACCAGTTACTTCTTTTTATTTGGCATCGTATAAAATAACTTTTTTTGTCGTTATTTCCCAGGAAATTCTAAAAAGTACATATGAAGTGCATCCCATCCCAAAAAGTAGAGAAACATAACAGCACCGCACCCTAGTTACGCACCTTAGGGCGTAGCTATTTTTACTGTTCCATTGCCCCCTTTGGTTTCCGTGTGAGTGCCACAATCCCACAAATGGCGTAAAATATTGCAATGATCCACGTTCCAAAGCCTAATAAAATCAAGGAAAGTACTGCTACTATTATTAACATGATACCAGCCGGTTTTGGCCGCTTATTACCCTTTAGAAATACAATAGCGATGATCCCAACGATCACTGCAACTGAAGAAAATATTGCAAGCATCCATCCTTCGCCGCCAATACTTTCTAGCATCGAATTAAATTCGTTCATTGTTATACCTGCTTCTTGCTGTGTTTCCTCAAAGATATCACGCATGACATCCTTATTGTTTTGTACCCATATGAGTAGTCCACCCATAAATGCAAAAAAAGCATATAGCAATGCTCCTATAATCGCTAACACAATTTCAACTGTTCGTTTCATTTATACCAACCTTTTTATAATATCTTCTCTATTATATTATAGTCCATTATACAATGAAACTCTAATCATAAGACAAAAAAATAGAGCCCTAAATAAACGAGGGCTCTACCTTATTTATAGATCATCAAATCCATTCAAATCACTTGTTTTTGTATACTGTCTAGATCTTTGCTCAAAGAAATCTGTCTTCGTTCCGTCAAAATTATCAACATAAGCACGGATCCATTTCATTGGGTTTTCTACATGATCAGGATAAATCTCCTCTAATCCCATCATTCGCAGCATTTTATTTGCACGATATTTTATATACCCTGCCATTTCTATCAAATCAATACCCTCTACATCAGCAAGTACGTAAGAAGACCATTCTATTTCTAATTCAACAGACTCTTTAAAATGATCATAAACCCACTCAATAAAGCTACCCGTATTATATTCTGGGTTTTCAGCTAGTGTTGCCCGGAACAGTTCAGCAATAAAGCGACCATGTTCTAGTTCATCACGATTAATATAGCTGATCATTGTCGAAGTACCCACCATTTTATTATGTCTGGCTAAATTGTAGAAAAAGGCAAATCCCGAATAGAAAAACATACCTTCAAGTAATGCTGTGTAAACCATTGTCTTTAAAATGTTTTCAATAGTAGGATTTTCTACAAATGCGTTGTACGTTCCAATAATATTTTCATTCCTTTTTAACAAAACAGGGTCTTTTCTTCCTAGCTGGAACGATTCATTTTGTTCATCTAAGGAGACGACAGAAGAAAGAACATAAGAATAACTTTCATTATGCACTGCTTCCTGCTGTGCAATTACCGCCATAATGGATTGTACCGATGGGTCTGTCGCATATAATGACAATAATAGTGCCGTTCTCGTCTGCGGACCATCTAGTGTAGACAGAAGTCCAATTATTTTTAAATAGGCATCCTGCTCTTCTTTGCTTAAACTAGGAAATTGTTTAACATCTCCTGACATATTCACCTCATCAGCTTGCCAGTAATTTCCTATTAGCCTCTTATACATTTTATACCAATGCGGATATGCAATGTCATTCCAATTTAATATTCCGCTCGATTTCCCTCCAAATACCCCTGTCGATTTATTTGGATTTCTAGGCTCTAATGTTTTTGCTTTTTCAAGCATAACTTCTGACATTTCCCAGCACTCCTTCTAACCATTGTTCAATATAGGTTTCCTGAAAACCACGTGGAGACTGTTCTATTTTTAATGCCGGCCACTTACTGTGATAAAACACAGCAAGTTTTTCAGCAGCCCTGCAAAACAGATCATCCCCACCAAACTGTGTATCTCCAGTGCCAAAAACAGCAACATTTTCTGGCTTATAGCCTACCTCTAATACAAAATCCTTCACTTCATCTGGCGTAGCTCCCATCTCCCATGTGAACGTACCTAGAAAAATATATTGATAAGATTCTGCATCAACAGGAGGGTCGATGCCAATGCGGTGCATGTCCACATCATTCCCTTCCTGACTTAATAAGTGATTAATCCGCTCTGCAACTTCTTCCGTGTTACCACTATAAGATAGATAGGCAACTAAAATCCTCAACTTTCACACCACTCACATTCCTCAATATCGTTTGAGGTTGATCGTACATAATAAGTTGTTTTAAGTCCTTCTTTCCATGCCTGCAAATGCAGATTCAACAATACGGAAGCCCGGATGGTGTGTGGTACATAAAAATTAAATGAAATACTTTGGTCAATATGTTTCTGGCGTGCAGCATTTTGTCTCACAGACCATCTTTGGTCAACGATATAAGCAGATCTTCTGTAAATATCATATGTCTTATGATCTAAATCCGGTGCAGTTTTCGGTATTTTAAAATCTTTCTTTTCTTCATTATAGAAAGATTTAAATATAGGATCGATACTTGCAGTAGAACCAGCAATTATTGCCGTGCTTGAGTTTGGTGCAACAGCCATTAAATAACCATTGCGTATTCCGTGTTCAGTAACGTCTTTTTGTAATTCAGACCACTTCGTACTATCATAGTTTTTATTTGTAAAGTACTCACCTGTCTGCCACTGGCTTCCTTCAAAGGCAGGATAGCTTCCTTTTTCTTTACTTAATTCCATGCTTTTCTTGATTGTTAAATAAGCGATCTTTTCATACAGATCATCTGCATAATCTACAGCTTCTTCTGACTCCCATTTAATATTTTCAAGAGCAAGTAAATGGTGCCACCCAAATGTACCAAGTCCAATCGCACGGTATTTTTGGTTTGTTAATTGCGCTTGTTTAATTGGCAGTGTATTAATCTCGATTACATTATCAAGCATGCGAACTTGAATTTGAATAAGTCGCTCTAAAACTTGGTCCGGTACAGCCTTTCCTAGATTAATAGAACTTAAGTTACAAACTACATAATCTCCCGTCTTATATTTTTTGACGATTGTATTCTCTTGTTCTACAAATTCCTCTAAAAACTCAGAAGGTGACTGATTTTGCGTAATTTCTGTACAAAGGTTTGAGCAATAAATCATTCCGCTTTGATTGTTGTTATTCGTCCGATTTACTTCATCCCGGTAAAACATAAACGGTGTACCAGATTCGAGCTGCGACTTCATGATGCGCTTCATAATATCAATCGCAGGTACTTTCTTCTTGGAAAGCAATTCAGATTGAACACATGCTTCGTATTTCTCACGCCAGCTACCGCTTCCTTTTTCCTCATCATAAAAGTCCTCAAGAGAATAACCCATCACTTGCCTTACTTCATGTGGATCAAATAAATACCAGTCACCACGGTTTTCCACTTGTTCCATAAAATAATCCGGCAAACAAACACCTGTGAAAATATCATGGGCTCTCATTCGCTCATCCCCGTTATTTAACTTCAGATCCAGGAAGGCCTCAATATCTGCATGCCAAACATCTAGGTAAATGGCAATCGCACCTTTTCTAGTCCCCAATTGATCCACGGAAACAGCAGTATTATTCAATTGCTTAATCCATGGAACGACACCACTAGACATCCCTTTGAATCCTTTAATGGAACTACCCCGGCTACGGATTTTACCCATATAAACGCCAATTCCGCCGCCATTTTTCGATAACTTTGCAATGTCAGTATTACTGTCGTAAATCGACTGCAAACTATCATCCACTGTATCTATAAAACAACTGGAAAGCTGTCCGTGTGATTTTCCGGCATTATTTAGTGTTGGCGTTGCCACCGTCATGTAAAGATTGCTAAGCGCCCAGTAAGCTTCTTCTACTAAACTGCTCCGCTTTGACTTATCCTCATCTTGCATTAAGTACATCGCAATAATCATCCAACGCTCTTGTGGAAGTTCATAAATGTTTTTATCATGATCCGTTGCTAGATATCTTGTAGCCAATGTATATAAACCAAGATAATCAAACAGGAAATCCCGTTCTGGCTCAATCTTTCCTGCGAAATAATTTATTTCTTCTTCTGAATACTTATCCATAATATGTGCTGAATAGATACCTTCATCTGTCAGCAATTTTACCAACTCATAAAAACTGCCATATTTTAATCCGGCGTCATAATCCCTATTATTAGCAGCCTTCTTATAAAGTGTTTGCAGGTAAAGTCTGCTAGCTAGAAATGTCCACGCCGGACTCGCCTCATCAATATTTTCAAGTGCATTTTTAATCAAAATCTCAGTTGCTGCCTCATCGGACATATTATTTTTAACAGCCCTAGTCGATTTTTCTAAATAGTAGTCTATGTTTATTGAAAGATCTTGAGCTAAATTTCCGATCAAACGTAATACCTTTTCCTGTTCGTTTTCATTTACCGTCATCATCGCACACATGACTGATCCTCCTTAAGAAAGTATCTATTATGTATAATCAAAAGTTCCCATTTCTCTGGATGAATACTCTAGTTGACAGAAATAATCATTATATCGATTGTTTTATGTTTTCTCAACCCAAAGAAATGAAAATGAAGGTTTTTGACAAATTAACAAACTTTGCGCATTTTCCCGCCAAAAAATCATCCCAGCATGCTACTATAAAGTAGGCAAACTTAGTGGATGTTTTTTCGTAAGCAGGCACATTCGCCAGGGTATGTTTCTGTTTTTTCACTGAGATTCCCCTCTAAATCACAGCATAAATCGTATGGACGATACTTCGCCCCCAACACCATATATAGTATTAAAATGAATGCTCCATAACAAGATGTTGTATAAAAAGACTATCACAGAAAAGGGAAGAATGCAATAGAACATGACTAATTCTGAAATTTCTCCAACCTCATGAAAAAGTCTTTCAAAAACTCATAAAATAGCTTTTCTGTAGGAAGCAATTTACGCTCCGTTGGTATAATTACTCCTACTGTCCTCGTTATATTTGGCTCGATAATAGGAAGCTTAACTGATGCACGCGGCAAATTATCTACTAACGTTATTTCCGGAACGAGTGAAACACCGAGTCCAGCAGATACTAATCCTTTTATTGCATCAATATCTTCTCCCTCAAAAACAACTTTTGGTTTAAAACCAAGCTGTTGACAACCTTCTTCAATAATTTCACGAAGTATATACCCATTTGGAAACAAAATAAACGTCTCATTTTGCAGCTGGTTCAGCTTTAGGGATCGTTCTTCTGCCAGTGGATGACTGGTCGGTAACAAAGCAATAATATTTTCGCTAAACAATATCGTCCCCTTTATTTTCTTTTTATATTTTGTAGGAAGAGGGCCTAATAATGCCATATTAATGTCACCTTTAATAACAGCTTCTGTTAAATCATGATAAGATCCTTGGTGCAGCTGAAATTTAACATTTGGGTATTGCTCATGAAAGGCAGATATAGCGGTGGGTAATATATAGGTAGATAAACTGCTCGGAAAGCCTACATGAATTGCACCTCGCTCAGGATCTGTATATTCTTCTACTACCTGTTTGGCATCATCAATCACATTTATTGCTTGTTCCATATGTTCTAAGAAAATTCGTCCAATAGGGGTTAATCGAACGGTCCGGCCTTCCCGGATAAAAAGATCAACACCTAATTCATCTTCCAAATTAAAGATTTGCCGACTTACTGCTGATTGTGCAACGTGCAGAGCATCTGCAGCCTCTGTCACATGTTCTCGCTTCGCTACTTCTATAAAATATTTAATCTGTCTTAGTTCCAATTTAATCACCCCTTTATCTCATTATCTCATATTGGCATTGATTAAATCTATAATTTATATTGTTTAGATAACGATATTTGTGTAAAGTAGTTATATAATAGAAAATTCAATCACTAGGGGCAAAATTAAACATTTACTCAAAAAACCCGAATATTTGAAAGCTATAAATCGTTATAAAACGATTTTTTGCCTTTATATGAATGTTTTTATTGAGCGTAACAAGAATAAGCATACATTTAAGAAAAGGAGGCTATATACATGATGGATCTTATTAAGAAAAATTCTTTAACAGATGAGCAAAAAGCAAAAGAATATTTAAAAAATGTCTATGCAACGATCAAACATCGGGACCCACATGAACAAGAATTCCTCCAATCTGTAAAAGAAATATTCGAATCACTTACCCCCGTCTTTGTGAAACATCCAACATATATGGAAAATGGAATACTGGAACGAATTGCAGAACCTGAAAGAATCATTACATTCCGCGTGCCATGGGTAGATGACTATGGAAAAGTCCAAGTAAACCGTGGATATCGTGTTCAATTTAATAGTGCAATTGGCCCTTATAAAGGTGGATTACGTTTTCACCCATCCGTTAATGCTAGTATTGTAAAGTTTCTGGGACTTCAGCAAATTTTTAAGAACTCCCTTACAGGCCAGCCTATTGGTGGTGGAAAAGGGGGAGCTGACTTTGACCCAAAAGGGAAAACGGACGCCGAAATTAGACGTTTTTGTCAAAGCTTTATGACCGAACTTTCCAAGCATATCGGTCCTGACATTGATATACCAGCCGGGGACATTGGTGTCGGAGCCAAAGAAATCGGCTATATGTTTGGCCAATATAAAAGACTCCAAGGACGCTTTGAAGCTGGAGTTTTAACCGGAAAGGGCTTAGGGTACGGCGGCAGTATAGGACGTAAAGAAGCAACTGGCTACGGTACTATTTACTTTGTTCAAGAAATGTTAAAAGACCAAGATATGTCATTGGAAAATTGTACAGTTGTTGTTTCCGGATCAGGAAATGTATCTATTTATGCCATAGAAAAAGCAATCAGCCTCGGTGCGAAGGTTGTAGCATGCAGTGACTCTTGCGGTTATATCTATGATGAAAATGGAATTAATGTAGAGACAGTGAAGCAAATTAAAGAAGTAAATAATGACCGCATTAGTTCCTATTTACAGTTCCATCCAGAGGCAAAATACTTCGACGGATGTTCTGGCATCTGGTCCATTCCTTGTGATGTCGCACTTCCATGTGCTACACAAAATGAAATCGATCAAGATTCAGCAAATCAATTGCTGGATAATGGTGTAAAAATTGTAGCAGAAGGTGCAAACATGCCATCAACTGCGGAAGCTATTCGGGTTTTCCAATCAAATAATGTACTATTTGGACCAGCAAAAGCAGTAAACGCAGGCGGTGTAGCCGTTTCTTCATTAGAGATGGCACAAAACAGCATGCGAATGGCTTGGAGCTTTGAAGAAGTAGATCAAAAATTACATGAAATCATGAAAAACATTTACAATAATTGTGTAACAGCTGCTAAGGATTACGGCCAGGAAGGCAATTTAATAGCTGGTGCCAATATTTCCGGGTTCATTAAGGTTGCAGACGCAATGATTGATCAAGGCATTATTTAAAGAATAAAGATCACAAACAAATACAAAAATTGATGAAACTTGTAAGTTAGGACCTTACAGGTTTTTTCCTATGTTTAAAATATAATAAAAGGATGATGATATATGCAGGAATTCGTCGATTTATTAACTGCATCCAAGTACACAATTGTTTTTACAGGGGCTGGCATGTCAACGGAAAGCGGATTACCAGACTTTAGATCGAAAGAGCGCGGGCTCTGGACAAAATTTAACCCGGATGAGTTAGCAAATGTGGATGCACTCAAGCACAACCAAGAAGAATTTACTGATTTCTATCGTTTCCGCCTTTCGGAAATAAATAAATACCAGCCACACGAGGGACATACCATCTTGGCAAAATGGGAAAAAGCAGATGTCATTAAAGGCATTATCACACAAAATGTCGATGGTTTTCACCATGATGCCGGAAACCAAAACGTGATGGAGCTGCACGGCACTTTTCGCAGTTTTCATTGCCATCAGTGCAAAAAAACGCATGAACGGAAGAATTATTTATCAGGAGATGTAAACTGCCCTGCTTGTGGAGGTTTAGTTCGCCCTGGAATTGTATTATTTGGTGAAACCTTGCCAGAGGAAACGTTTCTCAAAGCAGAACTGGAGTCCCTGCAAGCTGACCTCTTTATTGTCCTTGGATCCTCCTTATCTGTCAGCCCAGCAAATATGTTCCCTTTACACGCCAAGCAAAATGGGGCAAAATTAGCCATTATCAATCGAGAACCTACACCGTATGATGACGATGCAGATTATATCGTTCGGGACCAAAGTATTAAAGAAGTATTAACAAAAACAAACGCTTTGCTGTAGAACCAAAAAAAGGTTGTCTCATGAAGGAATCACCCTCCTGAGACAACCTTATTTTTTTCGGTTGATACCTATAACACGTCCGGCTTCTTTTGGTTTCTCCTTCGGTGTATAATTCCTTGTAAGTTCTCTCACCCTGTCCCATACTTCCTGTGGAAAAGGGGCTGGCCTTCCGTTTTTTTGGTTCATTCCCATTAACATTTGTTCACTAGTGGCAGCACGTTTCCCATCATCCCCATATAATTCTAAGAAAATATGAATGCGTTTTTCATCACAGTCAAGCATTTGAAAATATACCTCAAATGACTCATCTAATTTCATCTCATCTAAATAACATACATGATTTTCTAAGGTGAAAATGGTATACTGCTTTTCTGCTCGGAATTGCTCGTCTATACCAATCAAACTCATGAAAGCATCGATCCCTAAACTAAATACACGAACATAGTCTGCATCATTCATATGTCCATTATAATCAATCCACTCTTTTTTTACATTCCCTTTTAAGATTGCTTTTACTTCCTGCATATACATACCTCCTCGTATCGTATATTTAAGCATTGATTTTCTGCCTATTGATTCTGATTCATTTTAGAAGTATACAAGCTTTGTCACTCCGTTTGTGCTATTTTTCATGAAGGCGTTTATCATCTGCATCATATGTTAATCACTTGGACGCTCCATGACGGTTGTAAAAGAAGAACAGTACGTTGCGTTACAACAGCTGACACGGGCAAGGTACCAGTTGATACGCCATGTCAGTCAGGAAAAGCAACGCTTTCTTCAGTATCTTGAATAGCTTCTAAATCCTTTTAAGTAATCTCCAGTAAATTCCATTTATTTGCTGGGTCTGGTTAGTGATGCCTTTTTTAAACAAATTGGATCTTGCCAATCACATATCTAAGCCTTTTTCGCTTGGCATATCACTGCTGCAGGTCTTTTACGGACTTATCGTTAAAGTGTTTTATTAAGGTTCGCTGCAGGCCAGTATTTTTCTAACAGACTCTGTAATTCAATTAAGAACTGATCACGCCGTTGTTCAAGATTTTCCATTTTTGTACCTGCTGTTTGCTTTTCACAGCCCGTGATCACTTTTTCAGCCAGTTCATCTGTTAATTCTGGAGCTTCCAACTTGGTCCAAGGAAGTTTCAATGCAGGTCCAAATTGTTCAAGCATATGGCGCATGCCTTGTTTGCCCCCGCCCATATGTAGCGTTAGAAAAGGACCCATTAAGGCCCATCTTAGACCTGGTCCATAAACAATGGAGGCATCTACTTCTTCCGTAGTAGCAATTCCATCATTCACAATATGCAGCGCTTCACGCCAAATAGCTTCCATCAAACGATCCGCCACATGCCCTTCAATTTCCTTCTCAATGACAAGTGGCTTCATTTTAAGGCTGTTGTAAATAAACTTAGCATTTTCAATATAACGTAGCTCTGTCTTTTCTCCGCCAACTACTTCTACTAATGGCATGAGATAGACGGGGTGAAAAGGATGAGCAACAAGAACACGCTCCGGAGCATTTACACAATCCGCCTGTAAGCTGCTCGGCAAAATCCCCGATGTGCTTGACGCAATAACTGTTCCTTTTGGTGCATACCGATCAATTTCGGAAATCACTTGCCGCTTTAAAGCCTCTCGTTCTGGAACATTCTCTTGAATAAAATCTGCCTGTTTTACTGCCTCTTTCAAATCACTTTCGAAAAATAAATGATCCATGGATGCTTCCGCATGCAAGCCAATTTTCTCCATGGATGGCCATGCATTTGCCACTGCTTCTTTCGTTTGCTCTCTTGCAGCAGGGTCTGGATCATAAGCGGTTACTTGAAAACCATTCGCTAAAAAACGGGTAATCCAGCCATTCCCTATAACCCCCGTTCCTACAACGGTAATGTTTTTAATCGTAGATGTTGTCATTTTCTCTGTCATGTTATTCGGCCTTTCTATTAGGGTTTTGTAAATTTAAGAATTCACGTGCATCTGCTGGGGACATGATATCAGCACCTAGGCTCTGGATGATACCCACTGCTTTATCTACGAGTTGCTCATTGGTTGCTAGCTGTCCCTTCTTTAAATAAAGATTATCCTCTAATCCTACACGAGCATTTCCGCCTTGCAAAACGGATTCTGCAACCATTGGCATTTGCATACGGCCGATTCCAAAAGCAGCCCAGTTTGCATTTTCTGGAATACGCGTTTTCATATAAGCGATTGTTTCTGCATCAGCATCTGCTCCCCATGGAATACCTAAACAGAATTGATATAAAGGACTTCCTTCCACTAAACCTTCTTGAACTAATTGGTTAGCAAAGCGAATATGTCCGGTATCAAAGCATTCTAGTTCTGGCTTCACACCGCTTTCTTTAATTAATTGTGCTTGTCTTCTAAGCCATGGACCAGGGCTTATATAAATTTGATCGCCAAAATTAACACTGCCGCAATCCAGCGTACAGATCTCTGGGAGTAATAACCCCACAGGTTCATGACGCTCTTCAGGCGTTTGAATATCTGTGCCTTCTCCGCCTTTTGTCGGATCTTCGTCACTCGGCACCCAGTCTCCACCACCGCCTGCTGTAATATTGATAATGACATCTGTATCGGCTTCCCGGATACGTTCAACGACTTCTTGAAATAGGCTAATATCATGACTTAACTTTCCTGTTTTCGGATCACGAACATGGATATGAGCAATTGTAGCTCCTGCTTTTGCAGCTTTAATTGCTGAGTCAGCAATTTCTTTTGGTGAAATGGGTACATGAGAGCTCTTTTCGGTTGTTTCTCCAGCTCCTGTTACCGCACAGGATAAGATTACATTTTTATTCATTTCCATTGCCTCCTAATTCATGGGTGTTTTTTGGAACATGCTTAAACACTTCTCCGCTTTCAAAAAAGCTTATTAAACGGCGAATCCAATCATAATAATCCATCCAATCACGAATTTCTATTAAAATCTCGTTCACCGCTTGTTCGTCAGGTTTTGACAAATTACGCTCACTTTGCAAATCCTGAAGCTTCGATTGCAATTTCTGCTCAAAGTGTTTATTTTTATTAATTGCTTTATGCCATGTAGATGTAAAAAGAGAAACAAAAGTCTGATAGTAATCCTGCTCAACTTCATATAAATCTTTACGTACGCCTTTGCGAAAAACTCTTGACGCGATATTTAAATCAATCATTTCGCGAACTACTTGACTCATTCGTGTTTTACTCATTCCCGTTTCGTTAGATAATTCATCTAACGTCATTGGCTTTCTTTCCATATAGATAATTCCTAAGACGCGGCCAACGGTTGTTGATACGCCAAAAGAGTGCATATTATCTGTTATTTTTTCTATGAATTGTGATTTAACATCGTCAATTTTTTCTTCATTATTAGTATTATTAATTTCATTACTAGTCATTTTTATTCCCCTTTTTCATTCTTTAGTCACTGTATCATTTTTAAATTTAATTTAAAAATGCTATCTAACATAGTAATTCAAAGGATAATAGAGAAAAAAAGAGTATAAACAATATAAACTTTATAAACAAAAAAATATATAAAGTTTATAAACACGCTTATGTTTTTTATTTTTGCTTTATAAATTCGCTCATCTAAGGTATACTAACTGTCGAAAGGATGGATGACATGAAGTCAAAATTAATCGATTGGCCTACATTTATTGGGGCTTTATTTTTAATATTGGCAGTATCTATTCCACTCATGTTGTTTCCAGACTCTGGTGCAGTAATCGTAGATATGGCAAATAACTTTATGACGGAAAAGTTTGGTGCCCTTTATTTACTTGTTGGACTAGCAGCATTTTTCTTTTTATTATTCGTTGCCTTTAGCAAAAACGGAAATGTAAAACTCGGAAATAAACATGAGAAAAAAGAATTTGGAACCATTTCTTGGGCAGCTATGCTCTTTGCGGCTGGAATAGGTTCTAGTATTCTTTATTGGGCAATGATTGAATGGGCTTACTATTATCAAGGTCCTCCCTTCGGAATAACACCAGAATCAAAAGAGGCAATTTCTTGGTCAACTTCTTATGGTATTTTTCACTGGGGCCCCCTTGCATGGGCAATTTATACATTACCTGCTTTACCAATCGCTTACTTTTATTATGTACGTAAAACCCCTGTTCTCAAAATAAGTGAAGCTGTGCGCCCTGTTTTAGGAAATAAAATTGATGGGCCTCTCGGTGTGATCATTGATGTATTATTTATGTTTGGTCTTATGGGTGGCGCTGGTACCACATTAGCGCTTGGCACTCCAATGATTGCCGAAGGAATACACGATATAACGGGCATCCCCATTACACTTGGCTTAAAAACGATAATTATGCTTCTTTGTACAACGATTTTTGCAATAAGCGCTTATTCCGGTTTACGCAGAGGGATTAAGTTCCTTAGTGATATTAACTTATGGCTAGCACTGTTCCTTCTAGTATTTGTTGTTGTACTTGGACCAACTGTGTTTATTAGCAGAACGACCTTCACGAGTATCGGAATCATTCTCGATAACTTCTTTAGTATGGCTACATGGTTAGAGCCATTTGGTGATCTAGCAGGCTTCAAAAAAACGGGTTTCCCTGAGTCATGGACGATTTTTTACTGGGCCTGGTGGGTAGTCTACGCACCTTTTGTTGGACTATTTGTTGCTAGAATCTCCCGCGGCAGAACCATACGCGAAATGATTCTTGGAACGATGATTTATGGTACCATTGGTAGCGTCTTATTTTTTGGGATTTTAGGCAATTTCGGTCTTTATCTACAATTAACCGGTAATTTAGATGTTATCGGGTTTATGAACGAACATGGAGCTCCTGCAGCTATCATCGCTATTTTGCATGAATTGCCATTGGCACAGCTGATTGTACCTATATTCACTATTTTAGCAATTATCTTTTTAGCAACAACCTTTGATTCCTCTTCTTATATTTTGGCGTCTGTCGTTCAAAAAGAAGTGCAATCAGAACCATTACGGTGGAATCGACTTTTTTGGGCATTTACATTGTGTTTATTGCCCCTTGTACTAATGTTCCTTGGTGACCTGGAAACATTACAAACAGCAAGCATCGTAGCGGGGTTCCCTGTCATATTCATCATGCTTTTGCTAGCATGGTCTTTTATTAAAGCATCGAACGATGATATTAGAGCATCAAAAGATTATGAGTCGCCAGTTATTTACATTGATCAAAAAAACACAAAAAAATCGTATGAAAGATATGATTAACGCAAACAACGGATTGTGAGTATATTTCTCATTTTCCGTTGTTTTTTTACTTCCAAATAAAATACAATAGCTTAGTTGTTAGGAAGGCGTTTTCGTGATATGATTAGTTAGAAAATTCTTTCAAAAAAGGTGTTCATTTATGTTAAAATTTTCCATATAGCTTAACGCAAGTTTAAATACAACAATATTAATAAAAGGAAGATATGATGGATAAAATAAAAAACCGTTGGCTCATTGCTGCCTCAGCTGTGCATTACAAGAACAATCCAAATACGAAACACCTTATCTAGCAAATAAATAAACGATAGAATATATGTACATGAACGTTACCAACAATCATGTTTGGTTGGTATCTTTATAAACATCCTCTCGGAGAGGAGGTATCAGATATGACAGAAACAACTCAAAATGAGTGGGATGTTATACGATTCACTAAAAACCATTTGTCAGTGGAAAGGGATGAAATCGCCACGGAATATCCGTTAACCATTATCCTGAACGGAGAAGAATTTGCCACGATGGTATGTTCACCAACTAATCTTCGTGAACTCTTAATTGGCTTTCTTGCATCAGAAGGAGTCATTCGATTCATTGAGGAAATCGACGCCATTCAAATGGATCAAGAACGGGGATTTGCTTATGTTGAACTTAAGCGGCCAATAAAAAAGGAAGACCAGCAAGATCATTCTAAGCGATTTATTGGGTCGTGCTGTGGAAAAAGCCGACAATTTTACTTTAAAAATGATGTGAAAACAGCTAAAACAGTAATGAGCCGCCAAACTATCACCATTTCACAGGCATTTGCACGTATGGAGGAACTCCAAAATCACTCAAAAGATTTCATAAAAACCGGTGGTGTCCACAATGCAGCACTATGCGCACCCAATGAAATGATAACCATTCAAACCGATATAGGAAGACATAATGCGCTTGATAAAGTATATGGTACGATATTAGAAAAAAAAATTCCGCTTGACGATAAATTGATAACATTTAGCGGCCGTATTTCGTCTGAAGTACTATTGAAGGTCTCGAAAATTGGAATAGGTATCGTCATTTCCAAATCTGCTCCTACTGACTTAGCTCTAAAGCTGGCAAATGACCTTGGAATTACAATCGCTGGATTCGTCAGAGGAACTAAAATGAATATTTATACAAATTCTTATCGTATCCATGAGACCACACAATTATAAACAAGTTTACCCCGTTATTGCAAGTGTTCAGGCGGGGTATTTTTATGCCCTTGCTGTTTGACCTCGCTGAATAGATCATCCTGATTATTTGTCTGCATTTGGTTCCTTATTGAATTTGTTTGCTGGTTTTGACCATATGGAATAGAGTTGGTCTGCAATTCATTTAAAATTTGCTGTACATTTGACATTAATTGCTGAAACTCAGCTTTTGTCACTGGTTGTGCCTCTTCTTTCAGCATGTAACCCATTTGTCCATTCATCTCCAGTGTAGCCCATTTCACATCACTTATTTTCTTTATGTTTTTTTGCCTTAAATTCATTTCTAGTTGATCAACAGTCAACTTAACCTTTTTTAAATTTTCCTCATTTATTACACCATTCTCTATTAAGACTTTCGACTTCCCAGTAATTAAATTTTCAGTACTGTCTTTTTTTTATTTGAACATAATCCATTATAAGTATTGTTAATACAAGGACCCCTGCAACTGCAAACGTTGTCCAAATATTTTTGCTAACTACTGGCTGTATCAGCAATGTTCCAATTGCAATGATTAGTACTGTTTGGGCAATCGTCAACTGGGAAACGGATTTTCTGCCTGCAACACGTAAGAAAAATGTCCCCGCAACAACGATGAGGACAGCTTTCCAAATAAAACTTAAATCCACCAAAATTCCCCCTCGTATAATATGTTTAGTCTTAAATATTTTCTTATTAATTATTTTCAATCTACCTAATAACACTTTGAGCGTAACTCCGTTACCCTTC